>JBEBGB010000019.1:0-24518 GCA_040081675.1 Vicinamibacterales bacterium | reverse complement strand
AGCCACATGTGGGCCGCTCTGATCGCATAACGCGCGAGAGGCGATTCCCGAACACACTGGTTTTGGCGCGCCTCCGGCCTTCGCGAACGCTACGGTGGGCCGCCGAAGCCTTGGCGGAGGCTGGCCGGCTCAGCGATGGCCTCGGCCCGCTTTAGCTCAGGCTCTTGAAAGTCGGAAACCCGCGCCTGCGGTTTTGTCCCGATCGCTCGGCTGTCTTGGGTCGGTGTTAGGACGCGCCTCTGGACACAAAGGGTCCACGCGTGGCCCCGAGCCGGGATAGGGGCGGCTCAGGCTCAGGGAAGGCGGCCGTCGAGCCGGCGGCGTTCGTAGGTCTTCAGGTGCGTGTAGGCCAACGACAGCAGTTGCGCTGGAACACCGTGTGTTCGGGCCTTGTCCAGCATGTAGCCAATGACGTGGTCTGCTTCGACGGGTCGCCCGGCTTCCATGTCGCGCATCATCGACGCGCTCCATTGGCCGGCCGGGTCCGTCAAGCGACGCTGCGCGAGGCGCACCGCGTCGGGCGTTGGTGGAAAGCCCTCGCGGGTGGAGATCGCCACATTTGCAGCGAGCGCCTCTTCGGCAACGGCGTGTCCGCCCGGTGCGGACATGATCTCGGCGACATTGCCTCTGAACAGACACGTCATGCCAGCGAGAACGCTGAGCATGACGAGCTTCTCCCACATCCGGAGCATGACTGCGTCGGCGTGTTCCCACTGCAGCGAGGTCTTCGCGAGCACATCAGCGAACGCTTGCGTGCGGGCGGACGGCCGACCGTCGCGTTCGCCAAACACGATCCGCTGAAGCGTTCCCGAATGACGGATTGTGCCGTCGGGCAGAAGCGTGACGTCGATGGCGCAACTGCCACCAATGACATGGTCGCGACCAAAGCGCGTATCCAGCTTTTCGAGGTGCGCCAAACCGTTGAGCAAGGGCACGACCATGCACTCACCCTGTACGGCTGGCGCGACGGCGTCCATCGACGAGTCGAGATCGTAGGCCTTGCACGTGAGCAGCACGAGGTCGTAGTGCGGTCCCAGCTCACTCGCGATCGTAGTCGTCACCGGCAGGGTCACATCGCCAAGTTGGCTGGTGATGCGAAGACCGTCCTTCTGGATCTGGTCGCGACGGCCTGACCGAACGAGAAACGTGACATCCGATCCTGCCTGCGCGAGTCGTCCGCCGAAGTAGCCCCCAACCCCGCCTGCGCCGAGGATGAGAATGCGCGGACCGGTCACACTCATTCACACCCACCGTCGAGCGCGCGGATGGATCTCACCTTGAGGGTTGGCAGGGCAATGTCACCGGTGCCCGTTGCGCCGCCACCTGGCTGCGATGCAATGGCCGCCTTGGCGGGATCGATCGCTCCGGCCTGGGCCGCCACGTTCGGCGTGGGCCAGAGTCCGCCCTTGATACGGAACCGATTAGACCCCGGCGTGCCAGCAATCTGCACCCGCTTGCCGACAAACTTGTTGATGCCGCTGCCGCTCACCTCGTACTTGCCGTTCGCCTCGTCTTGCAGCGTGAACTGGTTCGGTGTGCCTCCCTTTTCGACACATCCAGTGAGGGTTAACGTTCGCGGGGCGGATTGCGTTTTTTTCTCGGCCTGGGAGCCGGACTGCTGTGCCGACAGTTCAAGACTTCCGATGGCAACAAGCAACGCACAGAGGAATCGAGCAGTCATGATGCCCTCCTTTTCAGTGGGCTGAATGCAGACTACTCCATTCGGCCTCACAGCGGGCGTATTCGCACGCGTCACCAAGACCTCGACGGTCCGGCTACTGTTCACGTAGGCCTGGGCACCAGAAGGGGGAACGCGAATCGTGATGAAAGCGTCAAAGGTCCTGCGTGACGCTGCTATCCTTTCAGCCCGGGTGGATTGACCACCCTGTGGCAAACCCGTCCAGTAGAGGAATGACGATGAAGTCGATTCATATCCCGCTTGCGGTGGCTCTCGCCATCGCCGCTGCCGTGCCGGCCGGTGTGCAGGCGCATTTCAAGCTGCTCGAACCGGCGTCCTGGATTGTCGAGAGCGAGCGTGGCGACCCGCAAAAATCGGCGCCGTGCGGCGCGGTGCCCGACGCCAAGCCCAGTGACGCGGTCACCAAGGTGACAGGCGGTTCGAAGCTGCATTTGAAGGTGCTGGAGACCATCTATCATCCCGGTCACTACCGCGTGGCTCTGGCGGTCAACTCCCGCGGCGAGCTGCCGACCGACCCGCTGACCGTGGAGAGGATGACCGAGCGTGGTCCGCAGTCGGTGTGGGCGGCAATCCAGAGCCCGCCCCAGGTACCGGTCATTGCCGACGGCCTGTTCCAGCACTACACGCGGCCTGCCGCCGCACAGACCTTCGAAGGCGACATCCAGCTGCCGAACATCAACTGCCCGAAGTGCACATTGCAGGTCATTCAGTTCATGGCCGACCACGGATACAACCAGCCGGGCGGCTACTCGTATCACCACTGCGCGGATCTCGCGATCACCGCGGATGCAGCCAAGCCGCTCGACAAGGGATGGCCGACCGCCACAGGCACTGCAAACTAGCGCGCTTTCGAATCGATGTAGCGGGCGTTGGTTCTTGGTTCTTGGTTCTGGACAGACCAAGAACCAGGAACGAAGCACCAAGGACGACGCGACACCAAACTGAACTGCTCTAGTGCGCTGTCTTCTCGAGTTCTGCGGCTGCCGCGTTCACGAGCGCCGTCTCTCGATCGAGTGCTGCGGCCACGCGCACCACTTCCTTCTCCGCTTCCGCGTAGCGCTTCTGCTCGATGCCCTCGCGTACGCCCGGCATGGTCTTCACCCCGTAGCCCGTGTAGAACCCAGGTGCATACAGCAGGTGCCGGTACCACGGCCGCCGGGGCAATCCGCCTTCGTCGATGAACTGCCGCTCGGCCTGAATGAGTCGCGTGTTGACGGCGCGCTGCACCGACGCGTCCGCCGCCCCTTTCGCCACCGCCGCTTTGTAGCGGTCCGCTGCCCGCGAGAATGCACTCACAGCATTCTCGAGAGGAGCAAAATTCAGCGCCGGCGGGACGTCCTCGGTCGCCGGCATCGGACGCCGAAGTTTCGGATCGCCAACTGCCGCGAGTGTGCCGTCCGCAATCTGCCGGTTTCGTTCGCGCACGTCGTCCTGTCGCTGGCGAAGCAGGTTCTGCAATTCTCGAACGTAGGTCTGCGCCGTGTCGGCGAGGTTGGTGAACTCGAAGGGCAGGATCTCGGCGTCGGCTAAACGCACGACAAGGCTGCCGGTAAACTGCGCGAGCGCTCGACCATAGAGGAATCCAGGGTCAGAGAACTTCGAGAAGTGGTAGAAGTCGTCGTAGACGGAGTGATAGATGCCGTCTTCATCGAATCCGCCGAACGAGAGATTGAGCGACGCCGTGCCGTGATGCTGCAGGAACGGCGTGTAATCGGAGCCCGAGCCGAGTGCGCCGATCCGCAGATCGGGACGCGACCGCGCTTCGTTCCGACGATCCGCGGAGCTGCCGGAGACCTGGCGCGCCTGCCAGCGCTTCCACACCGTGAGCTTCGTCTCCGGATCCTCCACGGTCTTGGCCACCTCGTTCACGAGGTGTTCGAGTGTGTGCGAGCCGCTCGCCTCGAGAAAGCCCCGGCTGTTGCCGTCGCTGTTGATGTAGATCGCCGCCTTCTGGCGGAGTTCTGCATCGTGTTGCTCAACCCATTCCGTGGACCCGAGCAGTCCCGGCTCTTCGCCGTCCCACGCCGCGTAGACCAGCGTGCGTTTTGGCTTCCATCCCTGTTTCACCAGCGCTCCGATGGCTCGCGCCTCTTCGAGTTCCGGCGCCATGCCGCTGATTGGATCGGACGCGCCGTTCACCCAGGCGTCGTGATGGTTGCCGCGCACGATCCACTCGTCGGGAAACACCGAGCCCTCGATTGTGGCGATGACGTCGTACATGGGTTTGATGTCCCAATTGAACGACACCTTCAAGTGCACCTGCGTCGGGCCCGGGCCAAGCCGGTAGGTGAGCGGCAACGCCCCTCGCCAGGTCGAGGGAGCAACCGGCCCGCGCATCGCGGCCAGCAGCGGCTGGGCGTCGGCATACGAAATAGGCAGCGTCGGAATCTTCGTCAGCGTTTCGGCGTCCTTCATCGCCAGCCTCGGCACACCCGGGACCGAAGGCTTCCCCGGTGTCAAAGGGTCACCGGGGTACATGGGCAGATCCTCGACGCTGCCGCGCTGCACGCCGTCCTTGTTGCGCATCGGACCGTCCGGGAAGACATCGTTGGCAAAGTACCCATCGTCTCGAGGGTCCGAATAGATCACGCAGCCAACAGCACCGTGCTCGTAGGCGATTTTCGGCTTCGTTCCGCGAAACGACCCCCCGTAGCGAGCGATGACGATGGCCCCCTTGACCGAGACACCCGCGGCGTCGAGCTCGTCGTAGTCTTCCGGACGGCCGTAGTTCACGTAGACGAGCGGTGCGGTGACATCGCCGTCGATCGAGTACGCGTTGTAGGTAGGTAGCTGCTCGGTCTTCTGATTGGACGTCGGGTCGACCGACACCGCGGGTTCTTCGAGCGCCGCCTTGAAGCGCGTCGGCGCCGTCATCTCGAGCACACGCTCCTTCGGTGTCGGGAAGAGCACGTCGTACTGCTCGATGCGAGCGTTCCAGCCCCATTCCTTGAACCGCGCCGCCATCCACTCGGCGTTGTCCTTGGTGTAGGCCGACCCTACATGGTGAGGCCGCGCACTGAGGCGCTTCATGTACTCGCCGATGGCCGCCGCGTCGGGCAGCGCCCGGTACCGCTCGTCCCATGATGGAGCGCGCTGCGCGTGGGGAACCGCAACGCACACGCCGGTGAGGAGCAGTAGAGAGGCGACTCGGCGTCCGAAGGTGTTCTTCACCTGCACGAGAGTCTTGACCGGCCGAGCGGGTTGCGAATGAGTCAAGTTCTTCCCTCCGGACTAGTTCATCCCGGCGGCTTTCTTCTGTTCAGCCAACACAGCGCGGAACATCGCTTCGGCAAGGTCGACTTCCGCCTTGTAGCCGGCTGGATCGATGAACGGGTTGGGGCCCTTCCCGATCTTCGGAAACTTTTGATCCAGGTTGTACATGCCCGGGTGCGACCCGAGGGGCACGTCGACCTTCAGCGAGTGCGCCACCTTGAATGCACGCTCGAACTCGTCTGCCTGGTTGGGAATCTCGGCGTTGTTCACCAGTTTGAAGCCAGGATTGGTACCGAAACTGCCGATGATGGCCACTTCGTAGCTGCGGTTACCCTCGCGTGCCTGCAGTGTCCACGTCGTACAGCCACGTGAGTGTCCTGGCGTCAGGTGCGCGGTGAGCGTGGTCCCGCCGAGTTCTACCGTGTCGCCGTCGTGGATGACCCGATCGATTGGATGTGACTTGCCGCCCGGTTTCATGGCTTCGAGCGCCGGTACGTCCTCGGCCATCGCCACCACCTGCGCCTTGGTCAACTGCTTGACCATGGCGTCTCCTTCCTGGTGATCGCCGTGCGCGTGACTACCGAGCAGAATCTTCGTATCCGAGAGCTTGAAGCCGAGCTGTTCGATCGACTTCTGAATGAGCGGGACGTTGCGTTCGTAGGTGCTGTTGATGAGGACGTTGCCAGCTGGTGTCACGACGAGAAACACCGCGAGGCTTTTCGTGCCGACGTAGTAGATGTTGCCGATCACCTTGTGCGGTGGGAACGCCGTGGTCATGTCGTCCGGTCCGCCGATGTTGCGCTGGAACAGCGACTGCTGGCTCCAGGTTTGACCGTTGACCGTCACGGAGGGACCGGGCGACTGGGCGCCTCGCCCGCCTGGGGCCTGAGCCGCGAGGGGTGCAGCCGCGATCAGGCTGACGAAAAGTCCAATGGCAGCGTTCTTCATACATTCTCCTCAGTGGGCTCCCGCCGCGGTGGGGCGAGTGTGGCGATCGACCCGTACCGTGTGCCGCGCCAGTGGTCGCCTTCAGCGCGCGTGATTTCGCCTGACGCGTAAAGTCTGGCGTCGCGGCAGGGGCAGCCGGAGGATAGCACGGGCACTCTGGGCCGGCTTGCGACCCGACGATGTCCGTCGCGCCCGAACAGGAACGGAATCGTGCCGCAACGTGGGTGTGCTACCGTCGTTCGGCCTTGCGGATCCTCTTCTCCGTCACGGCGCTGTTCGGCGCCTTTCTGCTGTTTCTCGTCGAACCGATGTTCGCACGCATGGTGCTGCCGCTGCTTGGTGGTGCGCCAGCGGTGTGGAACACGTGCCTGGTGTTCTACCAGTGTGCGCTCCTGGTCGGTTACCTCTATGTGCACAGTGTCAGGCAGCGGGCGCTGAGGCTGCAAGTGTTGTTGCAGTTCGGCCTGCTGGCCCTGGCGGGCATAGCGCTGCCTATTGCTGTGCGGGGCGGTGGCGCTCCACCGGCCTCGGCGAATCCGGTTGGCTGGGTTCTCTGGATCTTGATCGTGTCGCTGGGCCTTCCCTTCATCGTGCTGGCCACGACGGGGCCACTCCTTCAGCGGTGGTTCTCGCTGCTGAGCGACAGCACGAAAGGCAGCCCGTACTCGCTCTTCGCCGCCAGCAACATCGGCAGCTTCGTTGCGCTCCTCGGCTACCCGATGGTGGTCGAGCCGACACTCCGCATCCACACACAGAGCGTGGGATGGACAGTCGGCTTCGGCGTCTACGCGCTGCTGATGGCGGCGTGCGGTGCCGCAGTCTGGCGCGGCGGTGCGGTCGCCCAGCGCGACATGAGTCCTGCCACGCCGACGCCGGTTACTTCGAGCCCAGCGTCACGACGCCGACAAGAGAAGGCCCCGGCGCCAGTCGACCGGGCCGATGACCCGTGGGAGGCCCGCCTGCGCTGGCTTGGCCTCGCAGCCGTTCCCGCCACGCTCATGATGAGCGTGACCACGTTCATCGCCACCGACGTCGCATCTGTGCCGCTGTTGTGGATGGCGCCGCTTGCGATCTATTTGCTCACCTTCGTGCTGGCCTTTGCCGAGCGTCCGCTCGTTCGGCGTGACCTCATCGTGTGGCTCTTCCCGGTTGCCGTGGTGCTGATTGTCGGGCTCGTGATGGCACCTCCGGTGTTCCCAGGTGTGATGATCGGCCTTCACCTCACGGCCTTCTTCCTCATTGCGATGGCCTGCCATCTCGAGCTGGCATCGAGCCGTCCTCCCGCCGAGTCGTTGACCGAGTTCTACCTCTGGCTCTCAGCCGGCGGGGCCGTCGGCGGACTCTTCAACGCGCTCGTCGCACCGCTCATCTTCGTCAATCCGTTCGAGTATCCACTGGCGGCACTCTCCGCCTGTCTACTGCTGCCGCATGCCGTGGGTGACGGTGCTGCGGTGCGTTCGCGGCTGCGTCAGATCGCCGGACTTGCGATGACGGTGGTGCCATTGCTGTTGGTCGGCGCGGGTCTCTGGTTCGTGCAGACGATGGATGCGCGTCTGACGTATGACACGTTCACGAGGTACGCCATCATCTTCGGCCCACCGTGTCTCGTCGGATTTCTGATGCGGTCGTCACCACTGCGCATGGGCATCGCTCTCGCGATCGTTGTCGTGGCCGGGGCGTTCATTCGCTTCGACAATCGAGTGCCCATTCACCTGGAGCGGAGTTTCTTCGGTGTGCACCGCGTCCTGTTCTCGGGCGGCGAGCGTGTCCTGCTCAGCGGGACGACGAATCACGGCGCGCAGTCCGTCGATCCGTCACTCAAGTGCGAGCCCCTCACCTACTACTCGCGCGGCGGGCCGATCGGCCAGTTGTTCTCGGCGCTGAAGGCACAGGGCAAACTTGGCCGCGTAGGCGTGGTCGGGCTCGGCACGGCATCCCTGGCCGCCTATGCGTCACCAGGACAGTCCTGGACCTTCTTCGAGATCAACCCCGTCGTCGAACGACTCGCGCGCGAGTCGTTCACGTTCCTGCGCGATTGCGCCCCCGATGCGAAGGTCATCATCGGCGATGCGCGCCTCAAGCTCGGGTCTCAGCCAGAGGGCGCCTTCGACGTGCTCGTCCTCGACGCATTCAGCTCGGATTCCATCCCTGTGCATCTGATGACGCGAGAGGCGATGGAGTTGTACTTCCACACGCTGGCGCCAGGCGGCGTGTTGGCGGTGCACGTGTCGAATCGGTTTCTTGACCTCGCCCCGGTGGTCGCAGCGACCGGACGCAGCGCCGGATTCAAGTCTGTTGAACAACTGCATGCTCCCTCCGAGGACCAATCGGCTATCAGCCGCGAGATCTCGCCATCGCGCTGGGTTCTGGTCGTTCGAGGACTCGCGGATCTCGGCGCGCTGGCCACTGATAGTCGGTGGAGATCACTCGATGCAGCGGACGGACCTGTGTGGACTGACGACTACTCGAACGTCGTCGGCGTGCTCAAGCGATAACCACGCAAAAAATCCGGCGATGCCACGTCGATTCGCCATCTCGGCCGGTGTACCGACTGTGGTACCCTGACCCTCGCCTGAGCGTCGCAGCAGTCTCCGGCCACGGTGGCCCGACGCGCAGTGCATGCGCTGCCTGTTCGGAAGGTCCATATGCGATCACGTACGGCAAGATTGTCTCTGTGCGCGCTTGCTTGGATTGCCCTTGGCGTCGCCGCGGCCTACGTCCTTCACACACAATCGCAGATTGCTGAACGGCGCGCGTCGCTTCGCGCGTTCGAGGTATCGGCGCGCGACGCCGCCGACGCCCTGCATGACGTGCAAGCAGGCCAGCAC
Organism: Vicinamibacterales bacterium; assembly: GCA_040081675.1. Taxonomy (GTDB): domain Bacteria; phylum Acidobacteriota; class Vicinamibacteria; order Vicinamibacterales; family CAVVIG01; genus CAVVIG01. Next base: position 15,830 of record JBEBGB010000019.1, on the reverse strand, counting down.
GCGTATGTCGCGGCCGGTCAGGACGCGCGTGAGTGGATGACGAAGGTCACCACGTATTTGCGAACAGCGACGAGCGCTGTCGACACGCTGAAGTCCACCGCGCGCAGCCAGGCGGCGGCGACGTCGCTTCAAGACGCGACCGCCGCAATCACGGAGGTCAACGCGATCGATCGGCGCCTCCGCGGACAGATTGGCCAGGGTGATCTGCACCAGGCGGCAGAGAGCGTCTACTCCGAGAGCGAGGACACGACGTCGAGCGCGGTGGCCGATGTCGAATCAGCCATCGTTTCCGAGCGACAGCTGGCCGATACCTTCGAGGCAGGCCAGCGGCGCGCGCAAGCCATCACACTCGTCGGCGTGGCTGTAGTCGTGGCTGTCGTTGTCGCCCTTCTTGGCCTCTTGCTGTCGGAAGAAGCCGGGGCGACATCTGCGCGTGGTGATCGCGAGCGGTCGCGCGGCCTTGCACCCGGGCAGGACCCGTCGTTGGACGGGGCACTCGAGGATCCGAAGGGGGAATACCCGCTTGCGGCGGAGCAGGCGACCGAGCTCTTGACCAAGGTCTCAGGCCTGTGCACGGAGTTCGGTCGCGCGCAGAGCGCCGACCAACTCCGTTCGTTACTGCGGGAGTCGGCGGACTTGATGCAAGCGCGCGGACTCATCGTGTGGCTCGGCGACGGGGCCGGAAGCGACCTTCGGCCCGTGCTGGCTCACGGGTACAGCGAGGCGACCCTTGCGCGGCTATCACGCGTCGCCCGCCACGCGGACAATGCCGCCGCCGCAGCCTATCGAACCAGCGAAGTGCAGATCGTCAAGTCGCGCGAAGGCGGTGCGCGCGGCGCCATCGTCGCCCCTCTCCTCTCGACCGATGGCTGCATCGGTGCGCTGACTGCTGAACTCCGCGACCTCGGCGATGAGAGCTCCGTCGCTGCGCGCTCGGTCGCGGTCGTCGTGGCATCACAACTCGCCGGCGCACTGGCCGCAACGGCTGATGTCGCAACCGCGTCCGATGCCCAGCCCAACGCGGCTGCAGGCTAGTCCCTGAACGTCGCGCCTCCGCTCGGGACCAATGGCGTTGACACCTGACGAATCGAGTCTGGTTTCCAGGCGCGCGCGACCTATCACGGGTCGAGGCGTCCGCCGGACCGAAGGCCCGCTAGAATCCGAAGATGGGTAGTTCGCCACGAGTGACGCGGCAGGAAATCCTGGAACGCGCCGAACGGGAGAAGGTGAAGTTCCTCCGCCTGCAGTTCACCGACATTCTCGGCACGATCAAGAACGTCGAGATTCCCAATCGGCAATTCGAGGATGCGCTCGACGGACAGATCATGTTCGACGGCTCGTCGATCGAAGGCTTCGTGCGGATCGAAGAATCCGACATGTACCTTCGACCCGATCTCTCGACCTTCTGCGTCTTTCCCTGGTCGGGCCCGGGCGGCGAGAAAGTCGGACGGCTGATCTGCGACGTCTACTCTCCCGATGGAACCCCGTTTGTCGGCTGCCCCCGCACGACGCTCAAACGCGTCATTGCGATGTGCGGAGCGCGCGGCTTCCACTTGAAGGCCGGTCCGGAGGTCGAGTTCTTTCTCTTCCAGGCGCCACACGGCCGGCCGACCACGGAATCGCACGACGCAGCCAGCTACTTCGACCTGAGCCCGGTGGATCAAGGTGAGGATGTCCGCCGCGAGATCGTGCTCGCACTCGAAGCCACGGGTTTTCACGTGGAGGCGGCGCACCACGAAGTGGCGCCAGGCCAGCACGAGATCGATCTTCGATCCGACCACGCGCTGACAACGGCGGACAACATCAGCACCTTCCGCTTCGTGGTCAAGAATGTCGCCACTCGCAATGGACTGCACGCGACCTTCATGCCCAAGCCGATTTACGGCATCAATGGATCGGGCATGCACACACATATGTCGCTCTTTGCAAACGACACGAACGTGTTCTTCGACGCCGCCGCGTCGATGCAGCTCAGTCGGACGTGCCTGAATTTCACCGGCGGCATCCTCAGGCACGCCAAGGGCTTTTGCGCCATTACCAATCCATTGGTGAACTCGTACAAGCGGCTGGTGCCAGGTTATGAGGCGCCGACGAACATCGCCTGGTCGGAAAAGAACCGCAGTCCGCTCGTGCGCGTTCCGGCGGCGCGCGGCGCCGCGACTCGCATCGAGCTGCGCATGCCCGATCCAGCCTGCAATCCCTACCTCGCACTCGCGGTGATGCTTCGAGCCGGTCTGGACGGAATCGAGAAGGACATCGACCCGGGTCCACCCATCAACAAGAACATCTTCACCATGAGCCATCGAGAGCGGCGGCATCTACGCATCGACGAGCTGCCGGGCAATCTCAGTGAGGCGCTCGACGAACTCGAGAAAGACGACCTCGTGCGCGAGACGCTGGGCGAGCACCTGTTCGAGCATTTCCTCGCCGCGAAGCGCGAGGAGTGGCACGACTACATTCGCCACGTGTCGCCGTGGGAGGTCGATCGCTATCTCGGCGTCTATTGAACAGGACGTCTGAAACGTCCGAGCGCGGCCGGCATTGGAGGTTTTCCTTCCGTTTTCGCGCGAGAGACGCCACTGGCTGCTGGGCACGCGATTTGAAGCGGCGCTCTGCGACCGCATCGGGTCAGCGGGGTGCACAACATCAGGCAGGCGCTGGCATCGCCGTACCCCGTTTCACGTTCACGACCCGATGCGGTACTCATCCAGTCGAACACCCCTGGACCGGGACGCGGACGCACTTGTGGGAAAGGATACGGCGAGGCACGCATGCGACCGACACTCCGACTCGCACACGCACTGGCTCTCATCGTTGGTCTGTCGGGATGCGCCGCGTCGCTGCGGAGTCCGCAGATCGCTGATCTGCGCGACAATCCTGCCCGCTATCAGCGCCACTCCGTCAGCATCGACGGCGTCGTCACCACAGCGTGGAGCATTCCCTTCGTGCCGTACAGCCTCTACAAGGTTGACGATGGAACGGGCGAGGTCACGGTCGTGGGGCGCGGACAGCGGACGCCGTCGCGCGGCGCACATGTGCGCGTCCGAGGGCGCGTAGACGATGTCGCTATTCTCGGTGGGCAGGCCATCGGACTGCACATCCAGGAGCAGGACCTGCGCCTGAGGCGCTGAACGGATCGCTGGTCAGCTGGTGATGCGAACGACGACAGCTGTTGTGTCGTCGTTGGGCGCCGTGCCGCCGCGAAATTCGTCCACCGCTGCGAAGATGGCGTCCACGATCTCGCGGGCTGAACGCTCGTGCATCTGTTCGATCACGGCGAGCAGCCGGTCCGACCCGAACTCGCGCAGCAGACCGTCCTGTGCTTCGGTCACACCATCGGTCACGAAGACGAACACATCGCCGGTCTTCAGGTCGAGCGCCACCTCGTCATAGCTCGATCCCGAGAAGGACCCCAACGGCACGCCCGGCAGTTCGATCTGCGCTGCGGGCTCGTCGCCGCGTCTCTTGCGAATGGGGTACGGCACGCCGGCATTACTGATCGTCAGCGTTCGACGCTTGAAGTCGAAGACCGTGTAGAGCAGCGTGCAGTAGTACTCCTCCAGCTGACGTTCGTAGAGGATGGTGTTCATCGACGCCAACACGGTGGCGGGACCCAAACGGTCCGACGTGTGTCGACGCCGGAACGTCCGCGAGCGCACCAGCTCCCCCGCAAATGCGCTGTACAGCGCTGCCGGAACACCCTTGCCCGAGACGTCGCCCACGGCGATCACCAGGCTGTGCGGTTCAGGCGCGAGGTAGTCGTAGAGGTCGCCCCCGAGTCCGCGCGCCGGCTCGAAGCGCGCGGCAACGTCGACATGCTTCATCCGCTTCGGGAGCTCTGTTGGCAGGAGCGCCAACTGCACGCGCTGCGCGAAGCGGATCTCCTTTTCCAGCCGCAGCTCGTTGGTGCGAATCGTCTCGTAGAGCCGCGCATTCTCGATGGCCACGGCTGCCTGACTCGCCAGCAGCGTCAGAATCTCTTCATCGGCCTTCTTGAACGCGTCGAGTTCCGGGCTCTCGAGGTCGAAAACCCCGATGCAGCGGTCCTTCAACAGAAGCGGGATCACGAGTTCCGAGCGCGCGTCCGGAACCAGACAGATGTAGCGCGGGTCGAGCGAGACATCCGGGACGAGCACCGACTGCTTGTGCAACGCCGCATAGCCGGTCAACCCCAGCCCCACCTTGATGCGCGGCACGCTGGCTTGTTCACCGTACCGAACGGCCACTTTCATCTCGAGCTCGTTCGTGTCCTCGTTCACCAGCAGGATGCCGAATGTCCGGTAGTCGACAACGCGGCGCGTCAGATTGGCGATGCGCGTGAGCAACTCGTCGAGATTCAGAATGGAGGCGACCTCGCGGCCAATTTCCGCAAGCGTCTCCAGGGTGCTCGCGTACTGACGCTCGTGCTCGAACAGGCGCGCGTTCTCGATTGCCACGGCCACGTGCGCGCCAAACTGCCGCATGATGACTTCGTCGGTTTCGCTGAACTGTCCGGCGCGGTCACTGAGCAGGTTCAAGGCTCCGAGAACACGGCCCTTTCGCCGAAGCGGGACGACCAACTCCGCGCGCGAGCCAGGAACGGCTTCCACATACCGGGAATCAGTCGACACGTCGTTGACGACGATCGGCTTGCCTTCGAGCACGGCGGAGCCCACCAGCCCCTGGCCGATCTTCAGTCGGAGATGGTGCGCGGCCTCCGGGTAGCCGACCGAATACGCCACGACGAGTTCGCCTGCCTTCTCGTCGAGGAGATAGGCGGCGAACGCGTTGAAATGTGTGAGCCGCGAGATGAGCACCGGTATCTTGTGCAGGAGCTCGTCGACGTCCAGAACCGAGGTGACTTCGCGGCCCAGCTCGAAGAGCGTCACCACGATCTCTCGAAGGTTCGCGGGCGTGAGCGGTGGGGTCGTGGAATCAGACAAAGGTGGCGGCCACTGCCGTCAAAGTATAATCGCAGGCTCGCATGGAACTCACGCTGCCGCTCGACCACGCCACCATCGAACGCATCCTGCCGCACCGGTATCCGTTTCTGCTGGTCGATCGCATCACCGAGTTCGAAGAAGACAAGCGGATCGTCGGTATCAAGAACGTGTCGTTCAACGAGCGCTACCTCGGCAAAGATCGCGATGGACGGCTGGTCATGCCACCCACGATCCTCACCGAGGCGGTTGCGCAGGTCGGGGCCATCCTCATCCTGGCGAAGCCGGAGAACCGGCAACGTCTGCCGCTGTTCGCCGGTATCCAGAAGGTGCGCTATCGCAGGGCCGTATTCCCGGGCGACGTGGTTGAAATCGAGGCGACCGTCCTTCGCCTTCGCAATCGGATGGGTCTGCTCAGAGGCGTGGCACGCGTGAACGGCGAACGCGTGGTTTATGGTTCGATGACCTTCGCGCTCGCGCCGCCGCAGGCTCCCGAAGCGTCATAGATTCGCCATTCCCCGGTTGTGTTCGCCAGTGCCCTGCCGCCAGGGCACCGCGACTATCTCCTGACCAGCGCCATGCCGATCAACACGGTTGCTCCTGCGGCGACCAACCGCGGGCTCCACGATTCGCCGAGGATGATCGTGCCGAGGACGACGGCAATCACGGGATTGACATAGGCATACAGCGACACGGTCGTAATCGGCAGATGCTTGAGAGCGTAGGCATACGCCGAAAAGCCTGCGACCGATCCAAACAGAAAGAGATACGCGAGGGCAGCTGCCGAGCGTCCGCTGACGGCAAGGCGACTCCATTCGCCGCGCAGCGAACCTGCCGCCAGCATGGCAAGACCGCCAAACAACATCTGCGCCGCTGCGGTGACGAGCACGTTCTCCGAGGATGCGCGTCGACGCGAGTACGTCGAGCCGATTGCCCAGCCCACACAGGCCAGCTGCGTCGCGCCGACAGCACCGAGGAACGCCCGTCCTTCTCCAAGCCGCAGCTCGGGCCAGACGAGCAGAACGATGCCCGCAAAGCCAATGACAAGGCCGAGGACGCGCGAGGCGGTGAGCGGCTCCGGCGTGCCCGCCAGCCGTTCCACGCCGACCATCCAGAACGGAACGGTCGCTACGAGCACGGCGGTCAGACCACTTGGCAGGGTCTGCTCGGCCCACACAACGCCGCCGTTGCCAAACCCGAGGAGCAGCACGCCGAGCCCGGCCAGGGCGGGCCACTCGCGCGGAGGTGGCAGTCGCTCGCGCAACACCGCCATCACGCACAGGATCACCGCGCCTGCGGTCGCAAATCTCAGGCCGCCCACGAGCATGGGTGGCACGGTTTCAAGAGCAATGCGAATGCCCAGATACGTCGTGCCCCAGAGGAAACACACGGCCAGCCACGCGGCATAGGCCAGACGTGAAGGTGGAGTCGTCGGCATGTGTGCAAACACTGTAGAATGTCGCGCATGAATACCAAAGCGACCATGCTCGCGGTGGTGCTTGTCAGCGGGCTGGTTTCGTTCGCGTGCAGTGGTGACGCGCCGGCCACAAGTACCAGCGCCGCGCCACCCTCCGCGTCAGTGACGACAGCTCCTGCACCCGGCGCGAATCCAGTGCTGGCCGCGGCCATACCGACGCCCGAGATCGAGTCGATGACCAAAGCGGTCGCCGCGCTCGGTCCGCACAAGCAGGTCAATCTGCCGCCCATTCCGTCTCGGGGCTATGCTCCGCCACGACCCCCTGACGTCGTGATGGCGGCCTACCAGTTCGCCGCCGAGCATCCCGAAATCACGAGCTACGTGCCATGCTTCTGTGGATGCCAACAGGGCGGTCACAAGGGCAACCACGATTGCTTCGTGCGCTCGCGCGCCGCGAACGGCGATGTGATCGAATGGGAAGAGCACGGGCTCGAGTGCGCCGTCTGCATCGATGTCGCGACGCGGTCGCGTCAGCTGTTTGCGTCAGGCGCGTCGGCGACCGACATCCGCGCAGCGATCGAACGCGAATTCCTCCCCAGTGCGTCGACCATGACGCCGACACCAAAACCACCAGCGGCTCACAGCCATTGATGCGCCGTGGATGAACGGGCTGCCGCATTCGAGCAGCTGTTCCAGTCAATCCACGAAGGTGTGTACATCGGGACCATTGGTCCCGATGGTACGCACACCCTCGTGGCCAATCCTCACGTCAAACACATTCTCGGCTACGGCAGCGAGACACCCGACACCGACGTCCGACCATTCGACATCGATCGCTTCCATGAAGCGCCGACCCGTGCGAGTCTGCTCGAGCGTCTGGCCATAGACGGCAGCGTCGTCAACTTCCTGGCGAGGCTTCGACGCGTCGACCAGGCATCTGTGTGGGTCGAGGTCACGGCTCGAGCCGTGCCCACCAGCGGAGGACTACGGGTCGAGGCACTCGTCCGGGACGTCAGCGAGCGCAAGAAACTGGACGACGAGACGCGCGACATCTACCACCAGCTCCTCCAGGCAGAGAAGATGGCCGCGCTCGGCCAGACGGTGTCCGGCGTTGCGCACGAACTCAACAATCCGCTCGCCACGATCCTGACGTGGGCGGAGCGCCTGACCCAGAAGTCGACACTCGAGCCTCAGGTACGCCGAGGGCTGGAGATCATCCTGAGCGAGTCGGAACGGGCTGCGCGCATTGTGCGGAACCTGCTGACGTTCGCGCGCAAGCGTCAGACGACGCGCGCGATGGTGGATATCAACCAGGTGATTCGCGAGACTCTCGCGTTGCGCGCCTACGATCAGCGCGTCACAAACCTCGGCGTCATTGATGCGCTCGCATCGGGACTTCCGTACGCCTTCGGCGACGCCCACCAGCTTCAGCAGGTCCTGCTGAATCTCATCATCAACGCCGAACAGGCGATGCTGTCTGGGAACGGGCGCGGGATGCTCGTCGTTCGAACGTGGCACGACCCCGAGCGTGAGTGCGTCACACTCGAGATCAACGACGACGGCCCTGGCGTCCCCGAAGAGGTGCAGGACAAGATCTTCGACCCTTTTTTCACAACCAAGGAAGTGGGAAAGGGCACGGGACTCGGGCTCACGGTGGCGTACGCGATCGTGAACGAGCACGGCGGACGCATTCGCCTCGAGTCGCGTCCCCCGGGCGGTGCTTCGTTTTTTGTCGATCTGCCTGTGACCGGCGCGCGTCTCCCACCGACACCCGTTCCGCCACGCGTGGGAGTCAGCCTGGAGCCGACCAAGGCGTCCGTGCTGGTTGTCGACGATGAGGCGGCGCTGGCGGCTGCGGTCAGCGCGGCATTGGTGGATGCGGGCTACACCGTCGAACTTGCGTCGGACGGCGAGCAGGCGCTGCTACGGGTGCAGAAGAGAGAATTCGATCTCGTGGTGTGCGATCTCAAGATGCCGCGCATGGACGGCCGAACCTTCCACAAGCTGCTCGAAGCATCGCGGCCCGCCCTTGCGGCCCGCGTCATCTTCGTCACCGGCGATCTGGCAGGAACCGATGCCGAGAAGTTCCTCGAGGAATCGGGATGCCGCTGGTTGGCGAAGCCGTTCCGGCTTGCCGATCTCGTTCGCACCACTCGTGAAGTTCTCGCGCGCTGACCGAAAGCTCCGCTTCCCGTTTCAATCAATCCGCAGGCAGCGCGAGGATCGGATCAACCGGCCCTCGTGACACGTGTTCTCTCAATCAACGCGCGGCGGCGATCACCTCGCGCATCCGCGGACGCAGCGCCACCTTCAGGGGCGCGGGTCGAAGCGCGCGGACCTTGGCAGCGGACAGATAGCCCAGAGGCAGTCCCGGCTTGGTACCCGCCGATGTCTTCGCCAGCTTGAGCGTGGTCTTGGCCATGATCGGGCGGCTCTTCGCCAAATCCCCCAGCGCGTCGCGCATCGCCAGGACCTGCTGTGGTCCGAGCTCTCCGAGCGACTCACGCAAGCGTTTGATCGCACGAGCATGGAGCTGAGAGACGCGCGATTCGTTGACGCCGATCTCGGCGCCGATCTCTTTCATCGTGGCCTCGGCGTAGTAGTAGAGGCTGATGACCTTCTGCTCCCGCGGCGGCAAGCCCGAGATGGCGACGCGCACGCGTTCGCGCGTCTCTGATTTTTCGTAGGCGGAATCCGGGGCATCGGGTTCGGATGGGACGAGCACCGTTGGGAGATTGCTCTCGTCGAGGTGATCGCCGCTCGCGAGCGGTGAGGTGGCCTCGATCGTATTGATACGCACGATGGTTCGGCTGAGACGTTTCTCGTCCGACCCGACGCGCGCCGCCAGGTCCGCCATCGACGGCTCGTGTCCTAGCTCGCGGCGTAGCGCTTCGCGCGCCGCATCGAGTTCGCGGCGTTGACGCCGCACCCCGCGCGGCCACGCGTCCTTCCGGAGCGCGTCGATCATGGCGCCTCGAACGCGGCGTTCCGCGAATGTCTCGAACTTGATGCCGCGTGCTTCATCAAAGCGGTGCGCCGCATCGATGAGCCCGAGCACGCCGTCCTGGACGAGGTCGCCGATGTCGATGGAGTTCGGCATCGAGGCGGCCATTCGACGAGCTAGAGCCTCGACAAATGGGATGCCGGCGACGATGCGGCGGTCTTGAGCGGCTGTAGGCGGTTGAGCGTGCATCTCGTGGGTTCTCCTGAATTCGGAAGTTCATTGCACTTCCCGTCGTGGACCCATCATCGCAACGTCGGTACCAACAGCAGAGCCTGTGATTCATATCAGTGCAAATGTGTCGAAATATCAGCCATATCCTGTTATAAAGTAATGAGTTAAATATCGTGTCCCGTTTATGGCCGAGGCAGACAAGATAGTCCCTGTTGAGATTGAAATCGTCAAGTCCATGACGGTTTTGAAAGCCGATTCGTCATATTTTTGGCGCATGGCTGCCAAAAGTGCGATCGGGAACACGAGATTGAAATCGCAGTTATTGCGGATCGAGAGGGGGCGAGTCGAGATGGTCGCGCAGATCCCTGACGGTCACCATGGCCTCCAGCGCGCTAGCCACCACTTGGGAGGCTCGCGCGCGGCAAGGGGCGTCAGTGACCTTCGACTCGAGGAGCTCAGCGTGGGCGAGGACAATGCCCAGCTGATTGTTCAAGCGGTGGAACAAAAGGCGGAGTTCAGGCGAATCGATCACATCGCGTCCCGCGCGCACATCACTCGGGATGCGCGCGCAATCAAGCCTGGTTGCGTTCCTGCTGCCACACCGCGTCGGTTGCCGGGCGATCCGCATGGTGCGGGTCTCGCCACAGAGTGTCGACGAAGATTCGAACCGAGCCGCCCGCAGTGCGGACGTATTCGATCTTACCCGACGAGAGCCAGTTGTAGATGGTGCGTCGGCTCACGCCGACCAGTTCGCACGCCTTCATGATCGAGATGGTCTTTCGTTCCACGTGTTGTCTGCCTCCAGCAAGCGTATCGGAGTCATTCCGAAATGGCTGTAGTGCAGCGCGATCTTTTGCTGCGTGTGTCGAATTTCACGACAGCCTCACGCGTGCGGGAATACCAGCCCGCAGTGAGCGCATCTCATGAGAACAGATTCGTCTCGCATTTCCACTGGGACTCGATGACCGATCCAACCCGACACTTGCTGCTCGTCGAGGACGAGCCAGCGCTGCGCGCAGTCGTTGCCGAACAGCTTGCCGCTCGTGGATACACCGTGGACCAGGCGTCGTCTGGGGAAGCGGCCATCAGCAAGCTGTCCGATTTCGCCTACGACGCGATCGTGACCGACCTCAGGCTGCCCGGCATCAGCGGCTCCTCCGTCATCGATGCGGCGGTCGAGCGCTATCCCGACATCGTCGCAATCGTGGTGACTGGCTATGGCACCGTGAAGGATGCGGTCGAGGCCATCAAACACGGCGCGTCGGACTTCGTGAGCAAGCCGTTTCAGATCGACGAACTGACGCACGCGCTCGAGAGTGCGCTCGAGCAGCGACGGCTCAAGTCGGAGAATGCCTATCTGCGCGCTCAACTGGATGCGCGCCATCAACTCGGAGGCATCGTCGGGAAGAGTCCGGTGATGAAGCGGCTGATTCAGACGCTCGAGACGGTCGCAGCCGCGAACAGCACCATTCTGATCTCTGGAGAGACCGGAACGGGCAAGGAGGTCGTCGCTCGTGCGATTCATCACCACAGCGGACGACACACGCAACGGTTCGTCGCCCTGAACTGCAGCGCGATACCCGAGACGTTGCTGGAGGCCGAACTCTTCGGGCACGTCCGCGGCGCGTTCACCGGCGCTGTCGGGAACCGCCAGGGACGCCTCGAGCAGGCGCACAAGGGAACGTTGTTTCTCGACGAAGTCGGCACGATGAGCACGGCGCTCCAGACCAAGTTTCTTCGAGTGCTGCAGGAGCGGGAGTTCGAGCGCATCGGCGACTCGAACACCATGAAGGTGGACGTGCGCGTGATCGCCGCCACCAACAGCGACCTGAAACGCATGGTGCTCGACGGCCAGTTCCGAGAGGATCTCTACTATCGGCTCAACGTGATTCCGGTCCATCTGCCGCCGCTGCGCGATCGCAAGGACGATGTGCCGCTGCTCGTGCAGCACTTCGTCGACAAGATGCGAACGGAGGGCGGGCCGTCGCTCAGCGTGTCGCAGGAAGCGATGCGCGCGCTCATGGCGTACGGCTGGCCGGGCAACGTGCGCCAACTCGAGAACGCGATCGAGCGAGCGTCGGCGTTCAGAGGTGGACGCGGGCAGATCGAGGTCGCCGACCTGCCGCCCGAAATTGCCTCCATCCCCGTCGAGACGACAACACCCGGAGTCGTGCTGCCTGACGCGGGACTCGATCTCGAAGCGCTGATTGCCAACATCGAACGCGAATTGATCGAGCGGGCACTCGAGCGAACAAACAGCAACAAGAATCGCGCGGCACAGCTGCTGCACCTGAAGCGAACAACCCTGGTCGAGAAGATCAAGCGGCTGCACCGCTGAGGGAGGCGGCCGACTCGCCGTGCTACGCTGGCGCTATGCCTCCCCGCCATGCGTACTGGACGATTCTGATCGACGGCTCGCCGACCGCCTTCCGCGCGCGCGACCGCGAGGAATTGCTGCCGACGCTGAACCAGCTTGGGCGCAAGAACGCCGATGTGGCCTTGCGGTACTTTGCGCGGGGAAAGCTGTGGGACTCGCCGGAGCAGGCACAGTGGGCCGGGAAAAACCCTCGGCCTCTGGGCGAGGAGCGGGGACGCGAATGGCGTCCAGGGGGGACCCACACCGACCCGCGGGCGCGATTCGACAAGAAGTCTCCACGAGCTCCGCGGTCTGGCCCTCGCACGGGCGATCGAGGACCTGGCGAGACGACCGACGGCCGCCGGAGCGCGTCGCCACCGCCGGACGCCGACTCGGCGGACAGCCCCGTTGCACGGTCAACTGAAACACGATCGTCGCGCCCCGCGCCCAGGGACGGCGAGCGAAGGCCGTGGACCCCCAAGCCGCCGGGCGGACCCAAGCGACCCTGGACCCCGCGGCCCGACGGCGATCAGCGCAAGCCGTGGGAGACGCGCAAGGACGGTGGCGGCACTGGGCGTCCACCTGCCGGCGAGCGCCCGCGTGGAGATGCACGAAGCGACCGTCGCCCCGAGGGCGAGCGTGGCGCGTCCCCACCTGGCAAACCACCGTGGCGCGACAAGCCGTGGACCTCCAAGCCGCCGGACGGACCCAAGCGACCCTGGGCCCCGCGGCCCGACGGCGATCAGCGCAAACCGTGGGAAGCGCGCAAGGACGGTGGCGGCACCGGGCGTCCACCTGCCGGCGAGCGCCCGCGTGGAGATGCACGAAGCGACCGACGCCCCGAGGGCGAGCGCGGCGCGTCCCCATCTGGCAAACCGCCGTGGCGCGACAAACCGTGGACCCCCAAGCCGCCGGGCGGACCCAAGCGTCCTTGGACCCCGCGGCCCGATGGCGATCAGCGCAAACCGTGGGAAGCGCGCAAGGACGGTGGCGGCACCGGGCGTCCACCTGCCGGCGAGCGCCCGCGTGGAGATGCACGAAGCGACCGCCGCCCCGAGGGCGAGCGCGGCGCGTCCCCATCTGGCAAACCGCCGATGCGCGACAAGCCGTGGACCCCCAAGCCGCCGGGCGGACCCAAGCGACCCTGGACCCCGCGGCCTGACGGCGATCAGCGCAAGCCGTGGGAAGCGCGCAAGGACGGCAGCGACCGCAAGCCGAAGTCTCGAGGCTAGTCGAACAGACTGTGGCGCGCGTCCTCTGGTTTGTATTTTCCTCCGGCGGGGCCACTATCGCCTTCGCGCTCGCGGCAATCTGGGTCGTTGCCTCGCGAGGATCGCGGGTGTCGCGACGAGTGCTGCTGGTGGTTGCCGCAGCGTACTGGACGGCTGGCACCTACGTGGTCCCGGCCACCATCAAGCGCGTCCTCGCCTGGGGTTACGCACCCATCTCGGCGAACGACGTTCCGCAGGGGCGCACCGCCGTCGTGCTCCTGGGCTCTGGCAGCTACCTTTCACGCGACTGGGCGGGAGGTCAGTTCACAACAGTCGATCGAATTGGCGCTTCACGGGTCGTCGAGGCGGCGCGGGCCTATCAACTGCTTGATGCCGACTTCGTGGTTAGTTCCGGGGGCCTCATCGAGACCGACGAGAACAGCTGGCCATCTGGACTCGCCATGGCCGACGCCCTGATCAGTCTTGGGGTACCTCGCGACCGGATCGTGCTCGAAGACGAATCGGGAAACACGCACGACGAAGCGGTCATCGTCAAGCGACTCCTCGCCTCGCGACCCGTCGATCATCTCGTGCTCGTGACGTCGCCGGTTCACATGCGACGTTCCGTAGGCGTCTTCCGGGCTGAGGGCATCGCGGTGATTCCGGCGGTTGCCCGAGAAACTCCGCCGTTCGATCGATGGTGGGCGGAGCTCATTCCGACCGATAAGGGGTTGGAGGAGTCTGGGATGGCGGCGCACGAACTCGCGGGGCTCGCGGTCTACTACCTGCGCGGCTGGTACAAGTAGACGATTGGCGGCGTCGGAACGGTCAAGTGAACAGCGATTCGACCAAGACACCAACGTTGCTGGTTGTCGACGATGACGCCGTTGCGTTCTCGTTGATCGAGCGTCTCGCCACCGAGATGGGCTTCCTCGTTGTACGGGAGGTGGACGGACGTGCGGCGCTCGCGGCGCTGCCCACCCTGCGACCCGACGGCGCCATCGTTGACGTCGGACTCTCGGACATCGACGGTCTGCGCATGCTGCGCGAGATTCAGGCGGTCGACCCGCAGTCGCAGGTCATCCTGATGACTGACTCGGGCACCATCGGATCCGCTGTCGATGCCATCAAGGCCGGCGCTCTTGACTACATTTCGAAACCGTTCGAGGTGGAGCGATTCAGGGATCTGCTCGTGACCGTACGCAAGAGTGTCGAGCGACGGGAGACACTGCTCCGAATCGACGCGGACGTCGCACGACAGTTCGAGTTCTACGGCCTCATTGGCCGCAGCCCTGGCATGCAGGAACTGTTCGACTCGGTACGGCGGTTCGCGCCCTACGCGCGGACGGTGCTGGTCACGGGCGAGACTGGCACTGGCAAGGAACTGGTTGCCAAGGCGCTGCACAAGCTCGGACCTCGCAAGGATCGCCGTCTCATCACCGTGAACTGTTCGGCTGTCGTCGAGACACTGTTCGAAAGTGAGCTGTTCGGGCACGTGCGCGGGGCGTTCACCGGAGCAACCGACACGAAAGTGGGTCTCTTCGAGCATGCGGATTCGGGAACGATATTCCTCGACGAAATCGGTGAGCTGCCGATGCCGCTCCAGGCCAAGATGCTTCGGGCCGTGGAGTACGGCGAGGTGCAGCGCGTCGGCTCACTCGAAGCGCGCAAGGCCGATGTGTTCGCTGTGGCGGCTACGAACCGGGATTTGCGCGGCCGCTCGGCAGAAGGCAAGTTTCGAAGCGATCTCTACTTTCGTTTGAGTACGATCGAGCTGCACATCCCTCCACTAAGAGATCGCCGCGACGACATTCCGTATCTCACGGCTTCGTTCGTCCGCGAGTTCGCCACCAAGTTGAATCGGTCCATCAAGGGCATCACCGCGCAGGCCGAACGTCTATTGCAGCAGGCCACCTGGCCGGGCAATGTCCGCGAGCTTCGCAACGTCATCGAGCGGGCGTGCATCCTCACCGATAGCCGCATCGTCGCCGAGCGCGACATGGCCACCGCCATGAGCACGGTTCCGACTTCGGCGACGGCGTCGGCCTCAGACGGTGACACCGAGCGTATCGCCGATACGGGCGCCGACGCGGCACTCCTGTCGACCGCCCAGCGTGATCAGATCACGAAGGTGCTTCGGCAGAATCGGGGGAACAAGGCCGCTGCCGCAAAGCAGTTGGGCATGAGCCGCCGATCGTTGTATCGCTGGATCGAGCGTCTCGGCGTTACGCCGTAGGACCCCGCTCGACAAAGTAGTCCTCATTGTCTCTCGCAACCTCAACCATAAGTTCTGCAAGAGTCAGACTCTGCCTGGACTTGGCATTCTCCTGTCCTTCTTCTACAACAAGTTACAGGAAGTCTGCCTTGGCGTGCCGCTTGCTATGGATGGGCTTCGGATCGACGGTCGGCAGTTCCCGATGGGTCGTTCCGAGGAGACTCGACGCAATGAAGTTGACAGTAGCGCTAATGGCCGGGGCAGTTCTGGCACTTGTATTCTTTGCCGTGCCGGCGCGGGGCGGTTCGATGTGCTTCGTTCTCTGTGGCTCCCAGGCTTCATCACTTCCTGAATCGGCCAGCATGATGCTACTTGGTGCCGGCCTTCTTGGTACGAGTTTCGCCGTTCGCAGGCTCTCGAAGGCGCAGCAGTAGATACGCCGTCTCGCCGAGCCGGAGCCCGGAGAGCCGCGGGCGCTATAAGTCTGCGGTTCTCCGGTTTCTCTCTTTAGTTACCTGACTTCCGCCCTACCGACCC
>JBEBGB010001009.1:0-1752 GCA_040081675.1 Vicinamibacterales bacterium | reverse complement strand
CTAGGCTCTGGGCGCTGGGCTTTGGGCGTGGAGCTGACGCTCACACTGGCAATTCGTCTTCAGTGCCGCGCCGCAGTCGTTGCGACCGTCCCGACCGTCCTGACCGTCCCGACTCTGCAGGACCAGTCAGTTCTGGTCTTGCGCCGGCGCGATCCGCTCCTCGACAAACGTATTCCAATCGTGACAATGCGGACACTGCCAGAGCAGTTCCGTACTCCGGTATCGGCACCGCATGCACACGTGCGGGTCGAGATAGAACACGGCGTGCTCGGTGAGGTCGCTATACCGGTCGACGAGGGTCTGCGGATGGCGAAGCTGTCCGAGCGTTCGCCAGATGGCCTGATGGATGCCCAGCGAATGCGGGTTCTGCACCAGCGCCGCGAAGAGCAGTTCGAGTGCGTCGGCCGGCTGGCCCGCGGCGTTCAGGTGTCGTGAGAGCGCGACTCGTGCGCGCCAGTCCTGCGGATTCTCCTGGAACAACCGCCGACACAAATCCGTGAACCGCTCTGGTGCGTGCGCTCGTTCGGCCTGCGATTCGAGACGATCGAACGCCAGATACGCGCGGTCCGGCGCCACGTCCACCATCGTGTTCCAGATCTCGGCAGCCTCCGATTCCTTCCCCTGCTGAAGGCGCACGTCTCCGAGGTTCAGATATGCCGGCACGGCGCGCGGGTCGAGTTCGATCGCCGATTGGAATCGTCGCACCGCTTCGCTGATGTCCTTGCGGCGGACGGCCTCCAGTCCGATTTCGTTTTCGAGAAACGCCAGGATCGCCTGGCTCTGCGGACGCGAGTCGATCGCCGCCAGTGTCGTCAGTCGCTGCCGCGTGTCGTACGCCTCGGTCCACTGGTGCTGCTCTTCGTGCAGCCGCTGAATGTTCTCGAGCGCGTACTGATTCTTCGCATCGAGCCGGAGCACCTCGCTGAAGGCATCGAGCGCACGATCGACAAAGCCGCCGCGTTTGTAGTCGAGGCCCAGACAGAGCAGCACGTAGGCGTGCTCCATGCGACTCAGCTTCTGCCGCTGCAGCAGTGTCTGATGGATGGTAATCGCCTTGCCGACCTGCCCCTTCTCTCGATACAGGTTGCCGAGGATCATGTGAACCTCGAGCGCATTGGCGTCCAGGCTCGCGGCCTTCGTCAACTCGTCGATGGCGAGATCGATCTGGTGTGCGACGAGGAAATTGAGACCAAGGATGTAGTGGGGCGACTCGCGCACGCGGCGGCGGTCGATCCACGTGCCGTCTCTGAGCTTGTAGCGCTCCCACGCCTTGCCAATGGTGAGGCCGACGAGCAACGCGACCAGCGCCGTCAGCAACGGCGCATACGCGTTCATCGGCCTGGCGAGCCGACGTCGCTCGGCTCGTGCAGATACGAATCGAGCACACCCTCCCAGTGCCCCTGCACGCGGAGGATGCGCTCGACCATTTCGCGGGCGGCACCAGCGCCGCCATTCGCCGACATGACCCAGTGTGCTCGCGATGCGACTTCGGCGACAGAGTCGCCAGGTGCCGTCGCGAGTCCGACCCGCGCCAGGACCGCCAGATCGACCACATCGTCGCCCATGTAGGCGACGTCGGCGTCTTGCAGGCCATGGTCCGCGAGAATGCGCTCGTAGGTGGCGAGCTTGCTCGACACGCCGTGGTACACGAGTGTGACGCCGAGTTGCGCCGCACGAATGGGCGTGGTGGGGGAGAGGCGGGCCGACAGGAAGCCGACTTTGATGCCGACCCGTTGCGCCCACACCATGGCA
>JBEBGB010000250.1:0-7052 GCA_040081675.1 Vicinamibacterales bacterium | reverse complement strand
CACGTCCTTCGAGTAGCGAATCGCATTGTCGATGAGATTGTTCAGGAGCAGTCCGAGCGCGTTTGGATCCGCCTTCACTGCGGGAAGGTCATCGGCGACTTGAACGGTCACCACGAAGCCGTCGCGGGACAGCGTCGGACCGAACTCCTGCAGGCTGCGCCCTACGACGGATGCAAGCGCTACCGACTCGAACGAGTACACATCGGCCACGTCGGTGACGCGCGAATAGGCGAGGAGGTTGTCGACCAGCCGCGTCAGCCGGGTGGCTTCGCCGATGCCCATCGTGGCGTACTCGCGGACCATCTCCGGCGTGGTCCGCCCCGAAATGAGCGTCTCGTTGATGGCGCGGAGGTTGGCGAGCGGTGTCTTCAGCTCGTGCGTGACTGCGGACACGAAGTCGGCGCGCATGACTGCCAGGTCCGCGTTTGCGCGCCCGGCGAGTACCGCAACGATCACGGCCGCCGCGAGCGTGAGCGACATGACCGCTGCGATTGCCAATGTGCGTCGTGCACCGCGTTCTGCTGCGGCAAGCGTTGGATCGCCCCTCGCGGTCGTCACCGTCGTCCACCAGACCAGGCTCAGGTCGGAAGGCGGATCGACCGCCACGGCGCTGGGATCGAAGAACGCGACGGGGAAGATGCGCGAGGCCACCGGTGTGTCGGGGTCCGCCGGTGACAGTTCCCCAACGACGGCCTTGCCCTCATCGTCGAGGATGCTGAAGCGGACGCTATGGTCCGTCCCTTCGATCGCGGCAACCTGGTCAACCAGTTCCGAGAAGTAATGCTCGCGTGCCCAGGGCAGGTTGACGACATAGCCGACGAGCGACACGGGTTGTCCGCGGGTCGCGTCGGCGTACGAAATGACTGCCGCAACCTGGTAGTCGATGTCCCCGATCCGCGTCGTAAAGACCGAGAATCGCCGTCCCTGATGTGTATCCCGCGCGAGTCGTTCGAGCAGTTGACGACCGACGACACGGTCAGACGCGGTCACCACCGGATACGGCGCCGTAGTGGCCGTGCCCGAGAGCCAAGGAGGCCGTCTATCGATCCGGCTGTAGAACACCAGATCTTCGTCGGCGACGCCTTGCCAGGAAAAGAACGCTTCGGCGTATGGGTAACGAGTGAAGGCGCCGGCGATTGGGTGGAGCAGATCGGCCGTCGACGCTGCCGCGAGTCGTTCTCGCTCGGCAGCGATGAGCACCGAGGTATGCGCGCCCCGCATGTCGTGCGATAGCGCGGACACCATCAGTTCGGCTGCCGACGCTGCTCGGCGGGAGGCCACGAGCGACGCCGCGTGTTGCCATTCCAGAACGGCGCGGTAACCCACCAGGACGAGCGCAAGACCGGACAAGGCGATCGCCGACACCACCACGGTCCGTAGGCGCCGGGGCGACAGGTGCAGGAACCAGTTCACCTCGAGAGTTCCCGTTCGCGGAAGTACCGCGCTGCCCCGGGATGGAGCGGGATCGGTGTGGCCGGTGCCTCATCCAGATTCAGGAACCGCATGGTCGCTTCGACGCGCGCGAGTCGCGGGAACACCGTGAAGAGTTGTTCGGTGAGTCGGTAGGCGAGCTGATCGTCCAGACTGCGTCTGCAGACGATAAGCATGTCGATGCCGACGGTCGGGATGATCTTGTCCTGTCCCGGGTAGATGTCTCGAGGAATCATGACCACTCGAACAAACGGCGACTCGCGTCGAAGTTGCTCGACTGGCGGCCCATCGATTGGCAGCAGGTACGCACCGTCGCGGATGACCGCCAGCGTCACCTCGTCCGGATAGACGTAGCCAGGCAGCATGATCGCGTCGAGTGAACCGTCCTTCAACCCCTGCGCTGCGACCTCGCGCGAATTGACCGGTTTGATCGTGACGGACTCGACCTTGAACGCCTTGAGCACGAGCGTCCCGAGCGTCCAGCTCGACGTGTTGATTGGCCCTGTGGCCACGACTCGTCCAGCGAGGTCTGAAACGCTCCTCACGTTGGAGCCCGCCCGGACCAGCAGATACACCGGCAGCGGCTGTAGCAACGAGATGCCGCGGACCTCACTGCTGGCGGCGTCGCCGCTATGCCCGAAGTGTGCGCGATAGGCATCGTCGGCCAGCGCCACGCCGAAGTCGAGCGTGTCGTTCTGAATCATTCGTAAGACGTCGAGCGAGGACCCCGCCTGCGAATCCTGGATGTCGAGGTCGGGCATCGCGCGGCGATATTCCTCGGTGAGCCTGGTGCTGAGCGGGGCGAATGCCGTTGCGACGCGCAGGACCGTCTTTGCCGGAGCCGGTGGAGGCACTTGCCGGCAGCCGGCCCCAGACCAGCCGGCGAGCACGAACGCCAGCGCTACCGGAACGAGCCGGTATTGAAGTGTCGTCGCAAGTGGCTGAACGGGAAGAGTGCACATGCCGCGACTCACCGACAACTCCTTTTAGGGGTCCAGCGGGCGAAACGTCAGCAAAATCTGCAACATGCGACAAGTTGCGACAACCATTGTGGGCCAAGTGATGCTACAACTTTGCGAGATATACAGGCTTTTGTGCTTGGCCGGCCTCATAGAGTGTGGTGTCCGACTGGCAGGAGGGGTGATGGATAGTAACAGTGGGCGTGGGTTCTGGAGAGTTGCAGTGGCTGCCGGAGCAGTGGCAGCGCTCGCGGCGGGCGTAGCGCCGTTCACGCTTGGCGCAGCACCGGCGGCGGTGCCCAACGAAGTCACGTACTCAAAGGACATTGCGCCGATTCTGCAGCGCAGCTGTGAGAACTGTCATCGCCCGAACGGTGCGGGTCCGATGTCGCTTGCCACGTACGAGGAAGTCCGCCCCTGGGCGCGTGCCATTAAACAGCGCACCGGAATCGGACCGCACGCCGGCGTGATG
The DNA here is from genome assembly GCA_040081675.1 of Vicinamibacterales bacterium. Lineage (GTDB taxonomy): Bacteria > Acidobacteriota > Vicinamibacteria > Vicinamibacterales > CAVVIG01 > CAVVIG01. Next base: position 4,190 of record JBEBGB010000250.1, on the reverse strand, counting down.
CCGCCGTGGTACATGGAAAAGAACATCGGCATCCAGAGGTACAAGGACGATCCGTCACTGAGCGCGGTCGAGGTTGCCATGGTCGCGAAGTGGGCCGACAGCGGTGCTCCTCGCGGTAACCCTGCGGACATGCCTGCCGCCAAGGTGTGGTCAGACGGCAACGTGTGGCGCATCGGTACGCCAGACCTGGTCGTCAAGGGCAAGGACATCGTCGTGAAGGCCAACGCACCCGACTGGTGGGGCGAGGTCGAGTCCGTGCCGATTCCAATCGACGAGGATCGCTACGTGGCCGCCGTCGAAGTTCGTGAAGTCAACGACGTCGACACGCACAACAAGGACCGTCAGACGGTCGGTGGCCGCTACGTGTGGCATCACCTGATCTATCGCACGCAGGTTGGTCTCGATCGCACCGGCGAGGCAGCTGATGTCGACGGCGCAGCAGGAGCTGCCGACGACGTGGTGGGCTGGCCCGTGCATGAAGTGGGACGCAACCCGGACTACTTCGACCCCAAGGGCGCACGCCTTCTGAAGAAGGGGTCCTACATCGTCTCCGACTCGGCGCACATCCATTCGAACGGACGTGACACTACGTCGCATCTCGAGTTCGGCTACAAGTTCATGCCGAAGGATTACAAGCCGAGCTACAAGCGCGCGACCTACTCGCTCGGCAATGGCGTCGACATCGACATCGAGGCCATGGAGACCAACCAACAACTCCACGCGTATGCGGTGCTGGCCGAGCCGACCAAGATCATCTCGTTCGAACCGCATCTGCACGCGCCGGGCACGCGCATGTGCCTCGAGGCGATCTGGGGCTACAACATCCAGACGCTGTCATGCGCCGGCTACGACCACAACTGGGTGCGCGGTTATACCTATGCCGAAGACACGGCGCCGCTGCTGCCCAAGGGCACCATCCTGCACATCATCGGCTACATGAACAACACGCCGAGCAACAAGAACATTCCTGACCCACGCAACTGGCAAGGGTCGGGCAATCGCTCGATCGCGAACATGTTCATCGACCTCGGGAACCGCGTCTTCATGACAGAGGAACAGTTCCAGGACGAGATGCGCGCGCGGGTCGCCGCAAATCCTGGTAAGGACATCATCCTCGGGTGCCCGCTCTGTGGTGTCATTGCCAAGCAGCCCGCTGCGCGACCGACGCAGAATCAGCAGCAGTAAGCGTTCGAGACAGGCCCTGGGAGGGCACGCGCTCTCCCAGACCCTTCATTAATTTCTGGATTCCACGCTCATGAAGAAGCAGCTTCGCGCGCTGGTTTCGGCCCTCGCGCTTGTCCTTGCGCCTGCCGTGTCCGGCGCACAGTCGCTCAGTTACAACAGCGGGCAGAACGTGGCCCCCGGCTACGAAGGCTGGGAGGAAGACGCGGACGGCACCCGCTATTTCCTGTTCGGGTACATGAACCGCAATTGGGAAGAGGAGCTCGACATCCCGGTTGGTCCGAACAACATGTTCTCGCCAGGCAACCCCGACCTGGGTCAGCCAACCCGCTTCCTTCCGCGCCGCAACCGGTTCGTGTTCCGGGTGAAGGTGCCAGCGGGCTGGGCAGAGAAGGACGAGCTCGTCTGGACCTTGATGTCGGCAGGCGGGAAGGTCGAAAGAGCCTACGCCTCGATGCGCACCGACTACAAGGTGGACGACGTAGTGAAGGCGTCGGAGACAGGCGCGCTGGGCGCTGGTTCGAGCAGCCCTGAGATTCGTGCGAACAAGCCGCCGATCGTCAAGGTGGACGGAGCGAAGACGCTCACGGCCAAGGTGGGTCAGCCCGTCTCGGTTGCCATCGTGGTGAGCGATGACGGCGTGCCGAAGACTCGCGGTGCCGGGTTGGCCGGCGCGGCTGTCGCCAACCGCGGGGTTCGAAGCGACGCGGCAATTGGTACCAATTCCGATGCTGCTCCGCGCGTCAATCGCGCCATGCAGCCGCCCGCCCGTGCAACGGTTGGCAAGAACGTCGGTCTTCACGGGGCGTGGTTCGTCTACCGTTCGCCGTCCGACGCTGCCGTCAAGTTCGACCCGATTCAGATCAAGGTGTGGGAAGACACCCGAGCGGGCGCCAATTCCCCATGGTCACCGGTTTGGGTGGCGCCGGCCATGCCGGCGGACGGGAAGGTTACGGCGAAGGTGACGTTCGCGGAACCGGGCACCTACGTGCTCCGCGGACTGGCTGACGACGGAGCGCTCACCGGCAGCGACGATGTCACGGTGACGGTGACGAAATAATCGACTCGCCAGGCTCAGCTCGGCCCCCCGGAACCTTTTCAGCGAATCCGGCGTCCAACTCGGACGCCGGATTTTCAATTTCTGCCGGCTTGCGACAAGTTGCGACACCGGCCGGCCGATATTAGTGTTACAAATTCAAGATTGGCACTTGATCTAGAAGTGTCTGGCTGTCGAGATCTGACGGGTCCACCACCTCTCTGGCCTGGGTGTGGGGCGGTTGTCAGTCAGAAGGAGTGAATGCTCATGAAGCTTGGACGTATGCTCGGGTGGCAAATCACCGTGGGAGCGGTGATGCTCGTCGCGCTCGCCGCCGGCTCGTTGACGTCTGGTGTGAAGGCGGCCCCTGTGGTCGTGCCGGACGAAGTGACCTACACGAAGGACATCGCGCCGATCCTGCAGCGCAGCTGCGAGACCTGTCATCGTGCAAACGGTGCCGGCCCGATGTCGCTCATGACCTATGAAGAGGTCCGTCCGTGGGCGCGGTCGATCAAGGCGCGCACCGGTATCGGTCCGCACGCCGGCGTCATGCCGCCGTGGTACATGGAAAAGAACATCGGCATCCAGAAGTACAAGGACGATCCGTCCTTGAGCGATCTGGAAGTCGCCAAGATTGCGAAGTGGGCCGACAGCGGCGCACCCCGCGGCAACCCGGCCGACATGCCGCCGGCCAAGGCCGCGGTTGACGATACGGTGTGGCGTATCGGCACACCCGATCTCATCGTCAAGGGCAAGGAGATCTCGGTCAAGGGCACCGCGCCCGACTGGTGGGGTGAAGTCGAGGCGGTGCCGATTCCGCTCGAAGAAGACCGCTATGTGCTGGCCATCGAAATCAAGGAAGTCAACGACGTCGATCTGCACAACAAGGAACGTCAGACGGTTGGCGGCCGCTACGTGTGGCATCACCTGATTTACCGCACGCAGGTTGGTCTGGAGACGCCGAGCGACCTCGAGTTGCTCGCGGGCAGCGAGAACGTGGTGAACTGGCCGGTGCACGAAGTGGGTCGCAACCCCGACTACTTCGATCCCAAGGGCGCCGTGCTCTTGAAGAAGGGTTCGTACATCGTGTCGGACTCGGCACACATCCACTCGAACGGCCGCGACACGAAGTCGCACCTCGAGTTCGGCTACAAGTTCGCGCCGAAAGACTACAAGCCAATCTACAAGCGCGCGCTCGTGGGCCTCGGCAACGGTGTCGACATCGACATCAAGGCGATGACGAACGACCAGCAGCTGCATGCCTACACGGTGCTGCAGCAGAACACCAAGCTCACGTCGTTCGAGCCCCACCTGCACGCGCCCGGCACCCGTATGTGCCTCGAAGCAATCTGGGGCTACAACATCCAGACGTTGTCGTGCGTCGGCTACGACCACAACTGGGTTCGCGGCTACAGCTACGCAGACGAGTCCGCGCCGCTGCTGCCGAAGGGCACCATCCTGCACATCATCGGCTACATGAACAACACGCCCGGCAACAAGAACATCCCCGACCCCCGCAACTGGCAGGGCTCGGGCAACCGCTCGATCGCCAACATGTTCATCGACCTCGGCAACCGCGTTGCCATGACCGACGAACAGTTCCAGGATGAAATGAAGCAGCGCATCGCGCAGAACCCGGGCAAGGACATCATCCTTGGTTGCCCGCTCTGCGGTGTCGTCGCCAAACAGCCTGCGGGCGCTCGTCCGACGCAGAATCAACAGCAGTAAGCAGTGTCGGCGGACTGTTCAGTTCGCCGGGGCAACTCCGGGAGAGCGACGACGCTCTCCCGGACCTTCCTCACTCTCTGGAATTCACGCACATGAAGAAGCAGTTTCGCGCGCTCGTTACGGCGCTGGCGCTGATCGCAGCTCCTGCTGTGGCCGGTGCTCAATCTCTCGCATACAACAGCGGACAGAACGTCGCTCCCGGCTATGAAGGTTGGGAAGAAGACGCAGACGGTTCGAAGTACTT
>JBEBGB010000249.1:0-7053 GCA_040081675.1 Vicinamibacterales bacterium | reverse complement strand
TCGAGCACGTGCGTCACCTGAGTCATGTTCAGCTCGGCGCCGGTGGTTCCGGGTGTTGCCACCAGTCCCACTGCCGCGAGTCGTTTCTCCTTCGATGCGGCGATGAGCGCCAGCGAACCACCTTCGCTGTGACCAATGAGAGCGATGCGACGCGGGTCGACGTCCTTGCGATCGCTCAGTACGCGCACAGCCGCGCGCACGTCCTCCGCGTAATCGAGGAGCGTGGCGGACTCCGGTCGTCCGCCGCTCTGCCCAACACCTCGCTTGTCATAACGCAGGACAACAAAGCCGGCGTCGGCGAGCGCGTTCGCGATCTGACCAAACACCGCGATCCCAGAGACGACTTCGTCCCGGTCAGTCGGTCCCGTGCCTGAGACCATGACCACAGCGGGGAGCCGGCCCGACGTGGCCTCGGGCTTCGAGAGCGTTGCGGCCAACGAGAATCCATTCGCGGGAATTCGGACGTCTTCATCGTTCGGTCGCGACATGGTGAGGCGCCGAGTCGATACGGCGCTCATATCCTCGCGAAGGACCTCGAGCCGTTGGGCCGGGACTTGAAGACGAAGGAGTCGACCGTTCTCGTCGGACCAGATTTGCGCGTCTATGGGAGGCTGCGCTCCGGCCTGCAGTGTCAGAAGCGTCCGTCGTGCGTTGATCACGCGGTCGACCGTCTGGATTCGTTCGGCTGCCGAATCTCCGACCAACCCAGTCAGCGGACCCAGCCCGGGTTGAAAGAGTGACAAGCTCGTGCCCGGCGCCGCTGTTCGCAACCGTGCCGCGACGGCCTCGAAGGGAGCCATCAACGGATTCACGATGAAGAGCGCCTCGGGATTGATGGTGTCTGTGCGCTCCTGGGGTGTCGTGCCCGGCGCTCCGGTGAGCGTGGAGGTCATGCTCGAGCCCGTCACAACCGAATGGAGCATCGACGGCTCCCCACGCAGTGTCGCATCAACCGTCAGCTCGACCGATCGCCACGCGCGGTCGTAGCGTGCGGTGAATTCCTTGGTCACCATGTCGACCGGCGCCGACAGCCGGCCACTGCCGGACACCGTCCAGCCGTCTGCACTCTGCGTGACCGTGATCTGTTCCGTTCCGACCGGCGCCGATTGGATGTAGATGGTGAAATTCGAGGCCGCGGTGTTCTGAGCCTTCGCGACGTCAGCTGTGGTCGCGAGAATGGCCAGAGAGCAGAGGATGCGGGCCGTTGCGCGCGTACAATGAATCACGGGAATATTTCACCATAAACACCATGACAGTTGCCGCACTTTCTCCCTCGTATGTCGCCGCGCGAAACGCAGCTGGGCTCATCGCTCGCCACCCCGGCCTCATCATCGTGTCGGGCCGGGACCGGGCGTCCTATCTGCAGGGACTGCTGACGAACGATGTCGTCGCGCTCACGACGGGACAGGGCTGCTATACCGCGTACCTGACGGCTCAGGGTCGCATGATCAGCGACCTGCGCGTGTACGAGCTGGGCGACGCCATGCTGCTCGTCCTTCCACGCGCCACCAAAGACATCGTCCTGGCGAAGCTCGATCAGTTCATCTTTTCCGAAGACGTGCAGCTGGGCGACCTCTCCGAGACGTTCGCGTCACTGGAGGTCGTGGGACCGGACGCGGCGCGATTGCTGACGAACATCTTTGGTGCCGACGCTGCAGACCTGGACGCCTGGGCGTTGCACGGCAACCGCAGATTGGTTCTGGATGAGCAGCCGGTGATCGTGGTGCGTTCGTCGGACATGGGAGAGCCGGGTTTCGAGCTCGTGGCCGCTCTCGCGAAAGTCGGTGACCTTGGCAACGCGCTGCGCGCGCTTGGCGCAGTTGACGTGGATGACGCGACCGCGGAGGCGTTGCGTGTCGAAGGGGGCGTTCCGCTGTTTGGCCGCGATATGGACGAGGAGACCATTCCACTCGAGGCCGGCATCGAAGATCGCGCGATCAGCTTCACGAAGGGTTGTTACGTCGGGCAGGAAGTCATCATCCGTGTGCTGCACCGCGGGCACGGGCGTGTCGCACGCAGGCTTGTGGGGTTGACGCTCGAGCCTCAGCACGACGTGCCGACGGCAGGTACAAAGCTGCATGCGGACGACAGCGTCGTTGGTGAGATCACGAGCAGCGTCTGGTCGCCCGCGCTCGGCCGGCCGATTGCGCTCGGTTACGTCAAGCGAGACCGCGCTCAGCCCGGTGTCGTGCTGCAGTTGTCAGCGGGCGTCACCGGAGTCGTCGTGCCCGTGCCGTTTGTCTCGCGCCCGTCGTAGTGGACGCTAGACATGTTTCGACAGTAAGACAATGAGGTCCGCGTCAGCGGGTGGAAATTGAAGCTTGCCAAGGCGCGCCCGAGCCACCCACTGCATCTCTTGTCCGAGTAATGGTGTCGGCTCGCCGTGCAGACTGCACGAGAAGAAGTGCAGCTCGACGCATCGGTCCTCGTACTCGTGCGTCACCGTAAATATCTCGACGCCGATGTCGCAGGCGACGCCGAGTTCCTCACGCAGTTCGCGCTGCAAGCAGAGTTCGAGCGATTCGCCGGCTTCGCACTTCCCGCCTGGAAACTCCCAGGTTCCCGCCAGGTGGGTGCCCTTCATTCGTCGGGTCACGAGGAATGTGTCGTCGCGTTCGACGACAGCGGCGGTGACGACGAGTGTGGTCATTTCGGATCGGGTGTGAACGGATACGCAAGGCAGCTCTTGGCCATCGGACAGATCGGGCACTTTGGATTTCGGGCGACGCAGACCGTGGCGCCGAAGTCCATCAGCGCCTGATTGAAGTCGAACACGCGGCGGTGCGGTACCAGCGCCGCCGAGACAGCCCACAAGTGCTTCTTCATCGCATGGCTCTTGGGATCCCCGCTGCCAACAAACACCCGGAAGAGGACGCGGGCAACATTGGTGTCCAGAATGGCCGCGCGCTGTCTGAAGGCGAAGCTCCGAATCGCTCCGGCCGTGTACTGCCCGATGCCCTTGAACGACAGGAGTGTCTCTTCATCGTCGGGCAGCCTGCCGTCGTAGCGTGCAACCGCCTCGCGCGCGATCGCCTGGAGGCGCTTCGGGCGGATGTTGTACCCGAGAGGACGCCACGTGGCCGAGACCTGCGTTTCGTCGGCAGCCGCCAGTGCGTGGAACGACGGGAACGCCTCGAGCCACTCCGCGTACTTGGGAAGCACGCGGTCCACCTGGGTCTGCTGCAGCATGATCTCGGACACGAGGATGTGGTAGGGGTCGTCTGTTCGACGCCAGGGCAGGTCGCGGCCGTGGCGTCCATACCAGGTGAGGAGACGCTGCCTGAAGCGGCGACGGTCTGGAGGATTCGGTATCGACAGTGTGGCGGCTCGGCGGCGCGTCTTCGTCATCTCGTATAATTTCGAACGGTTCGAAGCAGTGAAACTCTACACGCGCACCGGCGACACCGGCGAGACCGCGCTGTTCGACAACAGCCGTGTCAGCAAAGCGGACCCCCGAGTCGACGCGTACGGCGAGGTCGACGAACTCAATGCCTGGCTCGGACTGGCACGTGCGCGCGGTCTGCACGACGACCTCGACGCGGAGCTTCTTCAGATTCAGCGCGATCTCTTTGCCGTCGGCGCGCAGCTGGCCGACCCGGCTGACCGTCTGGCGTCCCGCGTGTCGAAGGCCTTCCTGAAGGACAGCGACGTCACACGCCTCGAGGCCGTGATCGACCGACTCGAGCAGGAAGTGCCTCCGCTGACCCGGTTCATCCTCGCGGGCGGAGCCGAGTCCGGCGCATCGATCCATGTCGCTCGAACAGTGTGCCGTCGAGCCGAGCGCAGAATCGTGGGCCTCGTGCCTCAGCCCGACCCGTTGCTGATTCAGTACATGAACAGGCTATCGGACCTGCTGTTCGTGCTCGCGCGCGTCGTCAATCACCGAGCTCACCAGCCGGAAACCGAGTGGTGAACCCCACGCTCGCCCGCGCGTATGCGGCGTGCGAGGCGCTCGCAGCGAGTCACTACGAGAACTTTCCGGTGGCCTCCAGGCTGTTGCCCCCGAGCATGCGGCCCCATGTTGCGGCGGTGTACGCCTTCGCTCGCGTCGCGGACGACATTGCCGACGAAGGAACCGACCGGCCGGACATACGCCTCGCGCGCCTCCGTGCGTGGCAGCACCGGCTCCATGACGCAGCGCAGCATTCCCTCGTGCCTGCTGACCCCAGCCGAGACGATCTGATCTTCGTCGCGGTGGGCCACTCGATGCGTGAACTCGACCTGCCGTTGCCGCTCTTCGACGACCTGCTGAGCGCGTTCGCGCAGGATATCACGACGACTCGGTACGACTCATGGGCTGACGTGCTCGACTACTGTCGTCGATCAGCCAATCCGGTCGGTCGCCTTGTCCTGCGTATCGGCGGCTATCGCGACGCTGCGATGGACCGCTCGTCCGACGCGTTGTGCACGGCGCTTCAGCTCGCAAATTTCTGGCAGGACTTTGGCCGCGACTGGCGCGCGGGCCGACTCTACGTGCCCCGTGACGTTCGCGAACGCTCGGGCGCGTTGCTCGATGATCTCAGCGCTGGTCGAGTGACGCCAGCGTGGCTCGACGTCCTCAACGAGTGCATTGTGCGTACTCGTGCCTGCTTCGATCAGGGCCGCCTGGTCTGCGACGGCGTGCGTGGACGACTCCGGGTGGAGCTGCGACTCACATGGCTCGGCGGCTCGCGCATTCTGGACCGGGTCGAGCAGCGCCGCGCCGGGCTCCTCAGAGAACGCCCGACGCTCGGCGCGCGCGATCTACCGCTGCTGCTGTGGCACGCGGTCCGCTGGCGCGTGGTGGCTGACTGATGGTTGCCTGATGGCTGCACCCAAGACCAGCTTCTACTACTCCTTCCTGGTGCTGCCGCCCGACCAGCGTCGCGCCATCATCGCGGTGTGGGAGTTCTGCCGCGCCGTCGATGACGGCGTCGACGAGAGCGATGCACCAGGTGCCATGCCCGCGCCGCAAGCCGTCGCCTACTGGCGCGACGAACTGGCGCGCTGCTTTTCGAGTGCGTCGCCGCTGACACCGCAGGGTCAGCGTCTCCAGCCGTTCATCGCCGAATTCGACTTGCCACGCCAGGCCTTTGACGACGTGATTGACGGCGTGGCGATGGATCTCGACCATGCGCGCTATGAGTCGTTCGACGATCTGTTCGAGTACTGCCGGCGCGTGGCGTCGGCGGTCGGAATGATCTGCATCCGCATCTTTCGCTGCGAGAACCCTGGGTCCGCGCAGTACGCACTGCACCTTGGCGTTGCGCTCCAGTTGACCAACATCATTCGCGATGTGAAGACCGACCTCGAGCACGGTCGGGTCTACCTGCCACTCGAAGACCTGCGCGCCACCGGCTGCACGGTGGAGGATCTGGCTGCCGGCCGCGTGACCGAACGCGTTCGTGCGCTGCTGGCTTTCGAGTGTGAACGTGCTCGAGATTTCTACGACAAGGCTGTCGCGGCCAGGCCCGCCTCAGACCGACGACGCCTGGTGGCCGCCGAGATCATGCGCGCGGTTTATGGCGAAACGCTACGTCGCATCGAGCAGCGCGGCTACGACGTGTTTTCGTCCCGTGTGCGTGTGCCGAAGCCACAGCAGGCGTTCATTGCCCTGCGTCAGTGGCTGTTCCAGGCGTGACCCAGTACGACGCCGTCATCGTCGGCGGGGGATTCGCTGGCCTGAGCGCGGCCGCGCGACTCGCCGGCTACGGCGGGCGGGTGCTCGTGCTCGAAGCCCGCTCGCGGCTGGGAGGTCGAGCGACCGCCTTTCTCGATCGAGAGACGGGTGAACTGGTCGACAACGGACAACACGTCCTGCTTGGGTGCTATCGCGAGACACTGGCCTTCCTGCGTCTCATTGGGGCGGCGGACAACACCAGGGCGCAGGCTGAACTCGCTGTCACGTCGATCGACCGAGACGGGCGCGTCTCGCGGCTCCGGTGTCCATCTCTGCCCTCGCCCCTGCACCTTGTTGCGGGCGTGTTCACGTGGTCAGCGCTGGGCTGGCGCGACAAGCTGTCAGTCCTGAAAATGGCGGGACCGCTTCGAAACGCTCAGCGTGCGCTCGCGGCGGACATTCGCCAGAATCCGGACGCGACGAGTGTAGCGGCGCGCGCGCTCGAAGCCGGCGCCACGCTCACACCCACGTACTCGGACGGTGTGTCACGCCCTTCACCCACCGAGCTCGCCGAAGAGACCGTCGAGCAATGGCTCGTGCGCAACGGTCAGACGCCTCGATTGCGCGAGATGCTGTGGGACCCGTTGGCGCTCGCTGCGTTGAACCAGCCCTCGAGCGTGGCGGCCGCGGGCTCGTTTGTGCGCGTGCTCGCCGAAATGTTCGGGCCAGACCCGTCCGCGGCTGCAATCGTATTGCCCACCAAACCGTTGCACCTGATGTACGCGGAGCCGGCGCGGACGTTGGTCGAGTCGAAAGGTGGGTCGGTCCGAACCGGCGTCACCGCGCGCATTCGCCTCGAGAATCAATCCGTTGCCTGTGTGGACGCTGCTGGCGAATCGATCAACGCGCCGGCTGTGATCTGTGCGGCGCCGTGGTTCTCGTGGACCAGCATCTTCGAGGGAGATGTCGCTCCTATCGCCGCCACGCTCGATGCCGCTCGTCGCACCACCCCGTCGCCCATGGTGACGGTGAATCTGTGGTTCGACCGCGTGGTGATGGATGAGCCGTTTGTTGGCTTGCCTGGTCGGCTCATGCAGTGGGTGTTCGACAAGCGGGCGGTCTTCGGAGCTGCTGCGTCGCATCTGTCGCTTGTGTCGAGCGGAGCGGCCGACGTCGTTGCGTGGACCAACCAGAAGCTGATTGATACCGCTCTCGAGGATTTGAGGGACGCACTGCCTCGCGTGCGCCAGGCGGCCGTGACACGCGCGACCGTCATTCGCGAACCGCGCGCCACGTTCTCGCTCGCACCAGGCCAGCCGGCGAGGCCATCGACACACACGGCCGTCCGAGGGCTCCTTCTTGCCGGCGACTGGGTCGATACTGGACTGCCCGCCACCATCGAAAGTGCCGTTCGAAGCGGACACCTCGCCGCAGAGGCGGCACGAGTCAGGACC
>JBEBGB010001008.1:0-1758 GCA_040081675.1 Vicinamibacterales bacterium | reverse complement strand
CGTTTGTTCCAGAGGACCTCGAGGCGATCGAGAACAAGATGCGGCAGCTGGCCGCTCAGGATCTCGTCTACGAGCGCCAGTTGTGGCCGCGCGATGACGCCAAGGTGTTCTTCGCGGGTCGCGGCGAGCCCCTCAAGGTTCAACTGATCGACGAGAAGACCGAGGGCCAGTCCGAAGTTTCCTGCTACATCATCAAGGACAAGGACACCTTCATCGACTTCTGCCTTGGCCCGCACGTGCCGACGACCGGCAGGCTGAAGGCGTTCAAGCTGCTCAGCACGTCGAACGCCTACTGGAAGGGCGACGCGCGCAACCAGCCGATGCAGCGTGTCTACGGCACCGCCTTCTTCTCGGACAAGGAGCTGAAGGCGTATCTCACCCAGATCGAGGAAGCCAAGAAGCGCGACCACCGCAAGGTCGGGCGCGAGCTCGGGCTGTTCACGTTCCATCAGTGGGCGCCTGGTGCGGCCTTCTGGCTGGACAGGGGGACGACGCTCTACAACACCCTCGCGAACTACATGCGCGACGTGCTGTTTCCCGCCGGCTACGTCGAGGTGAAGACGCCAATCATCTTCAACAAGGCCCTGTGGGAGACGTCCGGCCACTGGTCGCACTACCGCGAGAACATGTTCCTCGTGAAGTCGTCCGACGACGAGGAGATGGGCCTCAAGGCGATGAACTGCCCTGGCCACTTCCTGGTGTTCGCGAGCCAGACGCGCAGCTACAGGGATCTGCCGCTCCGTCTGCACGAGCAGACCCCGCTGCATCGCAACGAGGCGTCGGGTGTCCTCTCGGGACTGACGCGCGTACGGCAGTTCTCGCAGGACGATGCACACTGCTTCGTCATGGAGTCGCAGATAGCAGAAGAAGTGGAGCGATTGCTCCGCCTCGTCCAGCGTGTATATGGCGACTTCGGCCTCGAGTACAGCGTCAAGTTGGCGACGAGGCCCGAGCAGTTCCTGGGCGCCGTCGACACCTGGAATCACGCGGAAGCGTCGCTGAAGCAGGCGCTCGAGGCAGCAAATCAGGCGTACACGGTCAACGAGGGTGATGGAGCGTTCTACGGTCCGAAGCTGGACTTCGACGTGACCGACGCCATCGGCCGCAAGTGGCAGTGCGCGACGATTCAACTCGATTATCAGATGCCCGAGCGGTTCGACCTGAAGTACGTCGGGGCCGACAACGCCGAGCACCGGCCCGTCGTCATCCATCGTGCGATCTTCGGGAGTTTCGAACGCTTCATTGGCATTCTCATCGAGCACTTCGCGGGGGCGTTTCCGCTGTGGCTCGCGCCTCTGCAGGCGACCGTGCTACCCATCGCCGATCGCCACCTCGACTTTGCGCGCCGCGTGCGCGAAGAAGTCGCGGCAGCGGGGCTTCGGGTCGATCTCGACGAGCGCCAGGAGAAGATCGGATATAAAATCCGAGAAGCCCAACTGCAGAAGATCCCTTACATGCTCGTCGTCGGCGATCGGGAAGCAGCTGAAGGGACGGTATCGGTGCGTACGCGCACCGGTGGAGACCAGGGTGCCGCCAGCATCGTCTCGTTCATCGAGACGGCGCGCGCGGAGGTCGCCAGCCGTGGACGGAACGTTGCGGGCGCCGAATCCGCCGGCGCAACCGCGTAATTTGTAGGAGGCCTTATCGCTTTCGACCGATCACCCCGACGAGACGACCGTACGCGTGTCAACGAACGCATTCGCGTTCGTGAAATCCGCGTCATCGATGACACGGGCCAGCAGCTGGGCATCATGCCGC
>JBEBGB010000248.1:0-7058 GCA_040081675.1 Vicinamibacterales bacterium | reverse complement strand
GTCGTCCCCTGCTCGATGCAGGTCTGCACGATGCGGTCGAGATCTGTGTGCTCGCGCATGATCAGACCGATGGCCGCGCCGAAGATGACGATGCTGCCGGCGATGTTGCCGAGAATGGGTTGTGCTGTCAGCCAGATCGGCCAGGCCAGAAGCAGGCCGGCGAGCATCGGCACGATTGCCGCCACCGCGATCCAGGTCCAATTGAGTTCGTTGATGGACGGCGTCCCCGTCACAGCGCCAGTTCCAGATACGTCACACCCTGGATGGGGTTCCGGTAGTACGGAGTCGTCTCACGGAAGCCGAACTCGCTGTACAGAGCTCGTGCCGCGACCATGCTCCCGAGCGTATCGAGCATCATGCGGGAGTATCCCATCTCACGCGCCGCATCGATTGACGCGGTCGCCAGCGCCCGGCCGGCCCCGCACCCTCGTCCTTCGGGCCGCACGTACAGGCGCTTCATCTCAGATGCTCGCGCATCTCCCGCCAGCGCGCGGACGCCGACGCAACCGATCGGACGGCCGCCTGTCTGCGCAAGGTAGAGACACCCGGCGGGCGGCCCGTACATCTCCGGCAATCGCGCGAGCTCCTCGGTGAAGCCCTGGAAGCACAAGTCGATTCCGAGTTGCGCCTGGTACTCGAGGAACAGCACGCGTGCGGTCTCGTAGTGCTCGGGTGTGCTGGCTGGCTGGATGTTCACGACACTCGGGACAGTCATAGCGCCAAGGCCAGATGATACCCCGCGTCGACAGGGCCACGATCACGCCGGCTACTGAACGAAAGGCCCTACCACGGAGCACACGGCGAAGAACACGGAGGTCACCGCCATCTTGAACAGTAGTTCCAGATTCGGCTGACCTCGGGATCCGACCGTCCTGGCCCTCGCGGCCTTCCTGGCCTGCCATGCCCGCCCTGCCTGCCTTGCCACGCCTTCGGCCGCGCCCCTGATGCCGTAAGATTGAGCGGTTCACATTTGAGTCTGTTTTTCGGAAAGGATTCATCCCTTGCGCAGCGCATTCTTTTCCCTGGCCGCGATCACTCTGGCGGGCACGCTCACGGCGTGTGGAGGCGGAGGCAATCAATCCAACCAGCAGACGCCCGCCACGACCGCCGCCCAGCCGACCGCCGCTGTGTCGACCGACAAGAACACCTATCCGGTGCTCCTGAACGCGGATGAAGGCGCCGACACCGCTGTGCCCGCGGATCAAGGCGGCAAGGGGTTCACGGGCGAGGGATGGGAGACCAATACCAGCTTCGACCTGATCGGCGACCCTCGCGCAGTAAAGGGCGGTGCGCTCAAGGAATTCGTGCTCGACTTCCCGGGAACGCTGCGCACTGAAGGTCCCGAGTCGAACTCGGCGCTGAACTACATGATCGGGCCGATGGTCTACGAATCGTTGCTCACGATTCATCCCACCTCGCTCGACTACATGCCGGTACTCGCCACCCACTGGCAGGTCTCTGCAGACAAGTCCACCTATCGCTATCGCATCAATCCGAACGCACGCTGGGCCGACGGTCAACCCGTCATCGCTGACGATGTGGTGGCGAGTTGGAATTTCAGGATGGACAAGGGGCTGCAGGACCCGAGCAATCAGATGACGTTCGGCAAGTTCGAAAAACCGGTGGCCGAGAGCAAGTACATCGTGTCGGTAAAGAGCAAAGTGCTCAACTGGCGCAATTTCCTCTACTTCTCGGGCATGTCCATCTTGCCAGCGCACGTGCTGAAGAGTGTCGACGGCGCGACCTATCTCAAGGACTACAACTTCAAGCTGCTGCCAGGCTCCGGCGCATACAGGGTGGACGAAGCAGACATCGTCAAGGGGAAGAGCGTCACGATTCGCCGGCGTACGGACTACTGGGCCGAGAAGCATCGGCGCAACGTCGGCCTGAACAACTTCGATGAAATCCGCGAGACCGTCGTCCGCGATCAGAAGCTGGCGTTCGAGATGTTCAAGAAGGGCGACATCGACGACTACTACGTCAACGTCTCGCGCGAATGGGTCGAGGAAATGAATTTCGACCGCGTGCAGCGCGGTCTCATTCAGAAGCGAAAAATCTTCAACGACTCACCCAGCGGCTTTTCCGGCATCGCCTTCAACACGCGCAAGGAACCGTTTTCCGATATCCGCGTTCGCAAGGGTCTGACGCTGTTGCAGAACCGCGACGAGCTGATCAAGAAGCTCTTCTTCAACGAGTACGTGCCGCTGAACTCGTACTACGCGGGCGGCATCTACGAGAACAAGAACAATCCAAAGAACCTGTACGACCAGCAAGCCGCGCTGAAGTTGCTGGCCGAGGCCGGCTGGAAGGACCGGGACGCCCAGGGGCGTCTGGTGAAAGGCGGACAG
This sequence comes from Vicinamibacterales bacterium, assembly GCA_040081675.1. GTDB lineage: Bacteria > Acidobacteriota > Vicinamibacteria > Vicinamibacterales > CAVVIG01 > CAVVIG01. The sequence goes on along the minus strand of JBEBGB010000248.1, from coordinate 4,710 downwards.
CCGCTCACGCTCGAACTGCTCTACAGCAACAAGGGCAGCGAGACGTGGATGACGGTCTACCAGGAAGAACTCCGCAAGCTTGGCATCGGCCTGAACCTCCGCCTTGTCACGCCCGAGACGTTGTTCAAGCTGGTGATGGACCGCAACTTTGCCATGGTGAGCATGGGCTGGGGTGCGCTGCTCTTCCCCAACCCCGAGACGTCGTTTGGCTCCGAGCTGGCCGACCAACCCAACAACAACAACATCACGGGCTTCAAGGACGCGCGCGTCGAGGAAATCCTCAAGCAGTACGACCAGGAGTACGACCCGAAGAAGCGCGCAGCCCAGATTCAGGAGATCGACGGCATTCTCGCCAACGCCTACCACTACCTGCTCGGGTGGGACGCGCCGTTCCAGCGCATCGCATACTGGAACAAGTTCGGGCAACCTGAGGGTTTCTTGACGCGCGTCGGCGACTACCGCGACATCCCGTCGCTCTGGTGGATTGATCCGCAAAAGGACGCGGAGCTTCGCAAGGCCATGGGCGACAACGCCATGAAGCTGCCCGTGGGCGACACCGATGTGCGCTACTGGCCGCAGTTCGGAGAACGAGAGAAGGCGGCGGCCACCACGAAATGACCGCGTACTTCATCCGGCGGTTCCTGCTGATCATTCCGACCTTCATCGGGATCACGCTGGCCGTGTTCGTCGTCATGCAGTTCGTGCCGGGCGGTCCGGTCGAACGGCAGATCATGCGGTACCAGATGGCCTCCATGACGCAGGGCGGTGGAGGCGGTATCTCTGTCAGCGGACGCGGCAGCAACGCACTGCCCGAGGAGCAGATCGAAGAGATTCGCCGGTACTACGGCTTCGACAAGCCGATTCACATCCGCTACGGCAAGTGGCTGTGGAACGTGCTGCACCTGGATCTCGGCACGTCGTACATCTATCAGGACCCGGTCTGGGACGTGATCAAGTCGCGCTTCCCGATCTCGATCTTCCTTGGTCTGACCGGCTTCATCCTCAGCTACATCGTCTGCATTCCGCTTGGCGTCGTGAAGGCCGTTCGTCATGGCTCACGGTTCGACTTCTTCAGCAGCGTCCTCGTGTTCCTCGGCTACGCCGTGCCAGGATGGGCGCTCGGCACCGCCCTGCTCGTACTCTTCGGTGGTGGCAGCTTCTGGAACCTGTTCCCGCTGGGTGGATTTCGTCCCGACAACTGGGAGTACCTCAGCGCGTGGGGCAAGCTCACCGGTCAGCTTCACCACATGGCGCTGCCGGTGTTCTGCTACATGGTCGGCGCCTTCGCGACCGAGACCATCCTCACCAAGAACTCACTGATGGAGAACCTCGGGCAAGACTACGTGCGAACCGCCTTCGCCAAGGGACTGAGCGAACGGCGCGTCATCTTCGTGCACGCGCTGCGCAACTCGCTCATTCCGCTGGTGACGGGTCTCGGCAACGCCATCAGCCTGATCCTCGCCGGTTCGTTCTTGATTGAGCGTGTCTTCAACATCGACGGCATGGGCTATCTCGGATATACAGCCATCTTGCAGCGCGACTACCCAGTGGCGCTCGGCATCCTGGTCATCGGCAGCTTGCTGATGCTCGTCGGCAACATCCTGTCCGACATCATTTACGCGCTGGTCGACCCGCGCATCCGCTTTCAATGAACCGCCCCGAGTCGATCCTCACAAAGCGGCTGCGCAAGTTCAGACGCCTGAAGCGCGGGTACTACTCGTTCCTGCTCATCACCGGCGCGTACCTGATCTCCTTCGCGCTGCCACTGCTCGCCAACAACAAGGCGTTGCTGGTGCACTTCAACGGCGGCTACTACTTCCCTCTTGCCAGGTATCACGCCGCCACGGAATTCGGCGTGCAGGAGATTGGTGAGCCGGACTACCGTGCGCTGAAGACACGGTTCGCAGCCGCGGGTGCCGGCAACTGGGTGTTGATGCCGCTCTATCCCTATGGGCCGAATGAAGCACTGCTCGACGACTCGGGGACGCCGCCCAACCCGCCGTCAGCCTCGCACCTCATGGGCACAGACGATCGCGGACGCGACGTGCTGGTGCGGCTTGCCTACGGCTTCAACATCTCGATGACCTTCGCCATCGTCGTCACCATCGTCGGCGAGGGGCTCGGCATCGCGATCGGCGCCATGTTGGGATACTTCGGCGGCAAGCTCGACATCCTGGGTCAGCGCGCCATCGAGATCTGGTCGTCCCTGCCATTCCTCTACACCATCATCATCATCAGTTCGGTCGTCGTGCCTGTGTACCTGCCCGGGCACTACCAGCTTGCACAGCCCTCGTTCTGGCTGCTCGTCGTCATCCTGTCGGCCTTCAACTGGATGGGTATTACCTACTATGTGCGCGGCGAGTTCTATCGCGAGAAGGTGAAGGACTACGTAGGCGCGGCCATGACCGCAGGCGTCTCGGATGCCGGCATCATCTTCAGTCACGTGCTGCCGAATGCGCTCACACCCGTCGTCTCGTTCGCGCCGTTTGTCATCGTCGCCAACATCGGTTCGCTCGTGGCGCTGGATTTCCTGGGCTTCGGGCTTCCCGCGCCGACCCCGAGCTGGGGCGAGCTGATCGGACAGGGAATGGAGAACCTGTCCAAGTGGTGGCTGGTCTTCTACCCGAACGGCGTGCTCTTCGTCACGCTGCTGCTCGTCGTCTTCATCGGCGAAGCGGTGCGTGAAGCATTCGACCCACGCGAGTATTCACGCCTGCGATGACTGCGCCCGCGACCGCCGCCAACAGCACCGCGCCGCTGCTCTCGATACGCGGTCTGCGCACCTACTTCGACACCGAGGCTGGTGTTGCCAAGGCTGTCGACGGCGTCGACCTGGACATTCGGCCCGGCGAAGTGCTCGGCCTGGTCGGCGAGTCCGGCTCGGGCAAGAGCGTCACCGCGTTGAGCGTCTTGCGCCTCATTCCCAGCCCTCCTGGCCGTATCGTCTCCGGCGAGGTGCAATTCAAGGGACGCAATCTGCTGGCACTCTCGTGGGACGACATTCGCAAAGTCCGCGGCAGTGAGATCAGCATGATCTTCCAGGAGCCGATGACCTCGCTGAACCCGGTCTTCACCATCGGGATGCAGGTTACGGAAGTGGTCCTTCAGCACGAACCGGTGTCGCAGGACGAGGCCAATCGACGCGCGGTCGATATTCTCACCGAGGTCGGCATACCGGACGCGGCACGCAGGATGACCCAGTACCCGCATCATCTCTCTGGCGGCATGCGCCAGCGCGTGATGATTGCGATGGCGCTCGTGTTGAACCCCGACCTGCTCATCGCCGACGAGCCGACGACGGCGCTCGACGTGACCATTCAGGCGCAGATCCTCGACTTGATGCTGCTCCTGAAGGAGCGTCGGCCAGGCGCCGCGATTCTGCTCATCACGCACAACATGGCCGTGGTCGCCGAGACCTGCGACCGCGTCGCCGTCATGTACGGCGGGAAGATTCAGGAAGTGGGTCCCGTCGATCGCCTGTTCGAGAATCCGCTTCATCCGTACACCCAAGGCTTGCTCGGGTCCATTCCGCGCGTCGACGGCATTCGCGCGAAGCGTCTGAACGTCATCCCCGGCACGGTTCCGAGCATTCTCGAGATGCCTGCAGGCTGCAAATTCGTCACGCGGTGTCCCCACCGATTCGATCCGTGCGCTGACACCGAACCTCCGCTCATCGAGATGGAGCCCGATCACATGGTCCGCTGCCATCTCTATCCCCGTTGACATGACGGCGCCCACGAGTCGCATCCTCGACGTCGAAGACCTGACCGTGCGCTTCCCGGTCACGGGAGGCGTGCTGCTCCGCCGTGTGGGTGAAGTGCGTGCGGTCGATCATGTGTCGTTCACTATCGGCCGCGGCGAAACGCTCGGCCTGGTCGGCGAATCTGGCTGTGGCAAGACCACTGTCGGCCGCGCGATCGTGAACATCCTCAGCGCGATGGCGTATGGCGTCGAGGTGACGGGGAAGATTCTGTACCACCAGGAAGCTGGCACTGTCGATCTGGCGAAGATGAGCCGCTCGGGGATGCGACCGTATCGCTCGGACATCCAGATGGTGTTCCAGGATCCCTACGCCTCGCTCAACCCGCGCAAGACGGTGAATCAGATCGTTGGTGAACCACTCGCAATTCACTCAAAGGCGTCGAAAACGGAGCAAGCGGAGCGCGTGGCGTGGTTGCTGGCGAAGGTCGGCCTGTCGCCCGAGCAGGGGAATCGATACCCGCACGAGTTCTCGGGTGGACAACGTCAACGTATCGGCATCGCTCGCGCACTCGCCACGAACCCGAAGCTGGTGATCGCCGACGAGCCGGTCAGCGCACTCGATGTGTCGGTGCAAGCGCAGGTGATCAACCTGATGCAGGACTTGCAGGAAGAGTTCGGGCTTTCATACCTCTTCATTGCGCACGACCTTTCCGTCGTACGTCACATCTCGAATCGAATCGCCGTCATGTACCTGGGGCACGTCGTCGAGATGGGCGACGCCGACACCATCTATCGATCGCCACTGCATCCCTACTCGCGTGCGCTGCTCGCGTCCGCGCCGCGTCCAGATCCGAGCGTGCGCCGTATCCGTCAGGCAAAGCTCGCGGGCGACATCCCATCGCCCATGAACAAACCGTCTGGCTGTCCGTTCCGCACGCGCTGTCCGATCGCGCGCGCGTCGTGCGCGGAGGCGGTTCCACCGCTCGAACTGCGCAGCGATCGACTCGT
>JBEBGB010001007.1:0-1760 GCA_040081675.1 Vicinamibacterales bacterium | reverse complement strand
CGGTCCTGGTTGAACGTGCCGATGACTTCGCCCGTGCTCGAAAGCTTGGAAGAAGAGAACAGGCTGGGAAGGACCGTGTAGACGTAGGCGCGCGTCATCGGGAACTCGATCGGGCCAAGGTTGTACATGGGATGTCCGAACGCGTAGACCCGGTTCTCGTCGATGTGCGTCACGGTGCCGGTTGCGCCCAACTCCAGGTCGCCGCTCACGAAGGTCACGCCGACTGCGTCGCCGGGTTTGAGTGGACCCTCGAAGTCGGCCATGCCGAAGCGACCAGCAGCGGCCGCACCCATCGGTACGAAGCCCGAATCGCGGAACGCCGACATGAGACCATCGCCCACGCTCGGATCGAACCCGGACATGACGAGCGGTGTCGCGATTGGGCGCAGCATGGTGCCGATTTCGCTACCGAGCCCGGAGATATTCGAGACGCCCCGCAGCTGCGTATCGGACGCGCGCTCGGCAAAGGGACGGTTCCAGTTCAGCGCCTTGCGAAAAGACGCCACGAGGTTGTCGGGCGTGATCGGGAACTCGACCTGGACACGTGCACCCGGCGGGCGAGGTGTGTTCAACGCCGTAGCGTCTGTCATCTCGGCGATGGGTGTGATGCCGGCAATGGGTTGTTTGGGAAAGCTCCCCAGCGAATACGACACGGCCCCAATGAGCCGACCGTCGATGTACACCGGGCTGCCGCTCATGCCCGCGATGACGCCGGTTTCCGCCAGCGGTCCGCCCTCGAGCTTGGCCAGGATCAAATTGCGCTGCGTGCCGATGACGTTCTCGATCACGCCGATGATGTGCGCTCGAAACTCCTCGACGTGCACGCCGTCGAAGACCGTGCGGCCCACCCCGACCATACCAGGCCGGATGTCCTTCACGTCCATCTGTGGAGTAGCGGCGTGGAGCCCGGACAGGGCCAGAAGGGGTACGCTCAAGGCCAGAGCGAGGCTTCGAAGTTTCATGTGGATCAGTTTCGGTTATAGAAGAGAAGTACTTACGGGTCAAGGAGAAATGGGTATTCCCGTTGACACCCGTCTCTCAGATTTGGTATCGTCCGAAGCTCCTGTGATTGGTCAGACGCCGCTCGGGTTCGCTCGGTTTGCCTTCGACGGTGCCACCCGCCCGTCGACGTGGTGGTATTGGTGCGACCGAGACGAGGCAATCGCTCTGGCCTGACCTGCCAACGCGCGACGTATACATCGCCTCTTCAGCCCTTGGTTGAAGGGGCTTTTTTTTTGGACCGTGACTACAACTCCACTGCTTTGTGTGACCGTGACCGCCCCAACCACCGCCGACCTGCGGCGGCGGCGGGACCTCGTCGAGCACGCCGACCTGATCGAGCTTCGGCTCGACAGCGTCAGCGATCCCGACGTGGCTGCCGCCCTGCACGGGCGCACGCGTCCCGTCATCGTGACCTGCCGTCCCAGCTGGGAGGGCGGAGGGTTCCAGGGGTCTGAGGACGAGCGGCGACGTTTGTTGAAGCAGGCGCTCGACCTTGGCGCTGAGTACGTCGATCTCGAATGGCGCGCGAACTTCGATGATTTGCTCGCCTTCGAGGGAGGCCGTCGGATCGTGCTGTCGTCGCACGACTTTGAAGGCGTGCCGGCCGACCTGGCCGATCGTGCGCGTGCCATGCGGTCCACGGGTGCAGGGGTCGTGAAGCTCGCCGTAAGGGCCGGCCGCCTCAGCGACAACGTGACGCTGCTGAATCTCAGTCGAACCTTCGGTGCGGACGAACGCTCGGTCCTTATTGGAATGGG
>JBEBGB010001006.1:0-1761 GCA_040081675.1 Vicinamibacterales bacterium | reverse complement strand
CCAAAGCGCCAAGCCATGCTCCGCCACCGAGCAGGTGCACGGCGTGCAGGAGCACGCGGAGCCAATGCTCTGCGGCGTGGCCGGTCTGCGGCACCGCCAAACAGAGGACCGCGAGCGCAACGACGACGAGAGCTGCCTTGGGCCGTTTGGTCGACCGCTCCGGAGACGAGCGACGCGGTGTCCGCACGCTGACGGCGAACAGCAACACGGCAGCCACCATCTGCACCTGCCACCCACCTCCCCATCGACTCTCGACGGCGACGAGCGTGAGGTTGTCCCATGACCACGCATCGGCCATTCCAAACGCTGATACGGTGTGCGCCCACGCGCGAAGGAGGACACCCAGGATGAGGCACCCGGCCGCAAGCCGCATGACGCGGTCGGCACGGTCACCGCTCGCGAGCAGAACGTCCGGCGCAACCTGCGCCGTCACTCGTGGCAACAGGAGACGACGCACAACTGCTGCGCCCACTGCCACCAGGGCCGCTGCGTAGACGATCGCCTTCGCCGAGATCTCTAACCAGTTGTCCATTGACCGTCACGCAGCTCGCGGCTCTACTGATGCTACGACGGTCCGTTGAACATTCGCGAAGGAGGGGCCCCTCGGGCTCCGAGGCCCGCTAGAAGGTGAGCCTCGTGCCGACGAATACCGCGCGAGGAGCGCCGGGTGCAAAGAACGTCGTCTGCTGCACCGGAAACTCACCGTTGATGGCTGGAAATGGCCGCGCGATGAACGTGCCTGTCGCGGTGAATGCGGCCGGACCGAGCTGTGCGGCTGTGGAGTACTTGCGGTCGAACACGTTGTTCAGCTGCGCGAACAGCTGGAGCCTCGATGCAAGGTGGTATCGCGCCGCAAGATTGACGACCGCGTAGCCGGGCGCGTCGCCGGGTCCGAGGTAGTACGTGCCGTCCGGTTCGTGTGCGCCGTTCTCATTGCCTCGCGCCAGCGAACTCGACACACCCACCACATCGACATCAAGCGAGAGCTTCGTCGTTGCCTGCACGTCCGCGTACACCTTCAGCGTGTGACGTGGAATGAATGGAATGCGGTTTCCCGGCTCGATGTCGATTGTTCCTTCGAGACCGGGCGCGCCAGCCTCCGCATCTTCGTTCGAACTGTTGCCAGAACCGTTGACGGTCTCCGCGCTCTCGAACGTGGCCGCGAGATAGTTGTAGCCGGCGCCGACGTTGACGCGACCCAGACGGCTCGAGGCGCCGAGTTCGATTCCCTGGCGCCTGGTGCGTCCAAAGTTTCTGAAGTAGCCAAACCCGGTGTCGGTGGACGCGACAAACAGGATATCGTCGCGGTTCTGCGCCGAGAAGAACCCGATGTGCCACTGCGTACGCTGGTGCAGTCCGCCGCGCACACCAGACTCGATCGTCCGCGTCACGACCTGATCGAGCGGAGGGTCGCCTGCCATGGCGTTCGGCAGTTTGCACGGTTGCTCCGGGTTGGCGCAGCCGAGTTCGATTGACGTTGCGGCGCGGCTCCCTTCGCTGTACCCGGCATACACGTTGAGCGACGAGCTGGGACTGAAGGTCAACCCAGCGGCCGGGTTGAATCGTGCGAATGTGTGGTCACCATCGAGCGACCCTTCACCACCGCCAGGCTCGATGCGATCCTGATTCGTCAAATTCGTCCGGTTGTACCGCCCTGAAAATGTCAGATGCCACACGCTGTTGATCGAAACCGTATCGGTCGCGTAGGCGCTCACGGTGTGCTGGTGTCCGTCCAGATCGACGCGCGTGTCGAACGGCACA
>JBEBGB010000247.1:0-7070 GCA_040081675.1 Vicinamibacterales bacterium | reverse complement strand
GACGTCCGTCAGATCGGCTGCCACCGATCGTTCGATGTCGGTGGCGTCGATGATTTCGATCTTCTGAGGCGTCTCTGACAGGCGGGTCTCCACGCGCCGGGCAGTGACCACGACACTCTCGGCAAATCCGCCGGCCCTCAGCACGGCGCGAAGAGCGGAGACCGATCCGGAATCTGGCACGGTCACGCGGAGCGTGATCGGAGAGAAGAGATGCATCTCGACCAGCACCGAATAGGTGCCGGGTGCGAGACCCCCTAGTGAGAACGCGCCGGCCGCATCCGCCGTCGTCGTCTGGACAACGGCGCCGTTCGCATCACTCGCGGTGATGCGGGCGCCGGGGATGGCGCCACCAACTTCATCTTCGACGACGCCAGGCACCGAGAGCGTGTTCCGCATCTGAGCGGAGGCAGCCGGGCCACTCAACCAAAAGGCAAGAAGAAACAGAGCCGAAAACAGCCGAAGATACGACCGGCGAATGACGGTACAAGCCATAACGTTGCCTCCGCGGGCGAACGCGGTGACTAACGTCGGCGACAAAATGGCGCGTGGAAGTACGGCAGGAGGCCGGAGGTTCCAGTGCACACTTTCCGTCGTCGCAGAAAGTCGACCGCAGAACCCTTGGGTAGGTCTCCTGGCTTGGAAGGAGCGAATCGCAACTTACCGATTCACAGGCCGCTTCACCTTCCCCGGCTGTTGGGCCGAGTGGTTATCGAAGCGACGCGCCTTCACTCACAGTGGCGGGACCGCGCCGGATTTTCACCGGACTTCCCTTTTATGCCCCTCGTGGGCACCCAAGGCAAGCGGGGATACTAGCACACCACGTCACTCTGAGCCGAATTCTCGTTTCAGGTAGAGCGCGGAGGTGCTACGCGGCAGAACGAGAGTTCCACACGTGAAATCCTCGGAGATTCGCGAGCGCAGTCGGAAAAGTCATCAGGCCGCCGTCAGCAGCCAGTTGCGAATTCCATCCTAACTCCAGCCAGCTCAACCGGCGCCACCACCAGTTCCCCGTTTTCTGAACGCGAGTTCGGCGCAAACCTGACAGGCGCTGCTTGATGGGGCGATGTCGATCTTCTTCACCAGCATCATCGCCTGCAAAGCCGCACTGGCTTCCTGGGTCAGTAGCGGTCCGTGCCTTCGCGCTTGCGCTAACGCGAGTGAACTCGGCGTTTGCCGGGCGAGCGTATGCCGCCTACGGTGGGATCTACATTGCTGCGTTGCTGGTCTGGCTTTGGCTGATCGACGGACAAGCGCCCGCCCGCACCGACCTTCTTTGAGCCGCGCTGGCGATTCGGGCGCTCTGATCATCATCGGCTTCGCCGCGCGGGTGCGCTGAGCGTCAGGAGAGCGGCGGGAGCCCTTCGCCATCGTCGGCAATAGTTCCCGGACTGTCACGGCCCCCCAGCGAAGACTCTTGCGGAGTTGCCCTCGGGCACTGGCAGATGGCTGTCCGAAATTGGTATACATATTTCGGACACACGGCGTGAGCAATTGGTGGGCGACCGGTCCATCTGTCGAAAACATCTGAGGTTTTCGGGGAAAGTGGGCGCGCCAGCGTCATGCCGCGGTGAGCAGCCAGTTGCGAATTCCGTCCCTAACACCCAGCCATCCGCCTCCGCCCGCTCACGATTGCACGCGGGCTATGGCGAGATGTCTCGCCGGAGCGGCGAAGCCGCGAAGGCGGACCCGCAGCGGGGATTCGAACTTCCAGGCTTCGCACAATTCGCGCGGCTCATTGTTCTCGGCGCGAATCCCACGGCCCCACGCCTGCAAAATCACTGTGCGCTCGTTCCGGTGGACGCGCTCATCCCACAAGGCGCGGCAGAGCGACCGTGACCTGCAGTCCAACATTCGTCGCTGGCGCGTCGAGCCGGATCGTGCCTCGGTGAAGGTCGAGAATCCGCCGCACGATCGACAGCCCAAGCCCGCTCCCGCTCGCCTGTGTCCCCGGAGCCCGGTAAAAACGACGACCGACGTTCGCGCGCTGCTCGTCTGGAATGCCAGGCCCCGTGTCTTGGACCCTCACGCGCACGTCGGAGGCAGTCACTTCAACGTCGACGTCGACCTTCCCACCCGGAGCGCTGTAGCGGACGGCGTTGTCGATCAAGTTCCTGAAAAGAATGCCGAGAAGTCCGGCGTCGCCGGAGATGAACGCGCCACGGCTGGCGTTGAGTGCGATGTCCATGTGCTTGGCGACCGCAATCGGTGCGAGCTCGCCGATGGTCGCCTTGAGCAACTCCCCGAGCTCCACCGAGGTCGGCTGAAACGACACGGCGTCCGGCGCCAGTCGTGCCAGCGTCAACATCTGCTCGACAGCGTGCGTCGCACGATCGCAGCCGGCCATCACGCCGTCGAGCGCTTGGGCTCGCTGGGCGTCATCCGTCGATCCCCGAGCGACCTGCGCCTGCGCCCGAATGCCGGCCAACGGCGTCCGGAGCTCGTGTGCCGCGTCGGCCGTGAAGTGGCGCTCCTGGTCGATCAACCCCTGGACGCGCAAGAACAGGTGATTGATGTTCGTCACCAGCCCGCCAATCTCTGACGGTGCATCGGCGACGTCAATCGACGTCAGGTTATCCGCGGCCCTGGCCGCCACCTGCTGATTGACGTGCGTGAGCGACCGCATCGCGCGGCCCACGGTTGCCCAGATGAGGACGCCCAGGAGGGGCAGCGTGATCACGAGTGGCACCACGAAGTTGCGCGCGACCGCTGTGGCCAGTTCATCGCGCTCGTAGAACTGCTCGGCCACCTGCACCACCACCCGGCCTCTCGGATCCCATGCGCTGAACACGCGCCAGCGGGATCCGCCGACCGTCGTGTCGCTGAATCCTTCCCTCGCGCGTGAAAGCGGTGTGTTCGGCGCATTCTGGGAGTGCAGGCGGAGGACTGTGCCGCCTTCCCAGACCTGGAACATCACCCGGCGACTGTAGCGGTGCAGCAGCGGGGCGTGCTCGGTGTCGATCTCGTCGGTGTCACCATCCGACTGCACGCTGACCAGGGACGCGGTCTGTGCGAGGTGTCCGTCGAGCACTTCCGACACTTCATGTCGAGCGTCCACGAAGCTGACACCCGCGGCAATGATCCAGGCCGCTGACACGACCGTGAGCAGCAGCACGAGGAGCTGGCGTCGGACGGACCGTTGACGTCTCCTAGGCATGGTCGCCTGGCACCATCATGTATCCGACCCCGCGAATCGTTTTCACCACCTGCGCCCCAAGTTTTCGGCGCAAGTGATGCACATGTACTTCGACCGCGTTGCTCTCCACCTCGTCGCCCCACCGGTACATCCGTTCCTCGAGCTGTTCGCGCGACAGCACGCGGCCGGCATTCAGCATCAGCTCCTGGAGCAGCGTGAACTCTCTCGGCTGTAAATCCGTCGTCTGACCGTCGCGCCACACCATCCTCGCGGCCGGATCGAGCACCACCTGCCCGATCCGGAGGACGGACGCCGGCTCACCCCTGGATCTCCTCACGAGCGCTCGCAACCTCGCCGCGAGCTCATCGAGGTCCGTCGGTTTGACCACATAGTCGTCCGCCCCGCTGTCGAGGCCAGCAATCCGGTCCTGTACCGCATCACGTGCGGTGAGGATCAGCACCGGGACTTTGTTGCCTCGAACGCGCTCGCTTCGCAGGAGCGCGAGGCCTCCCAGGCCAGGCAAGCCAAGGTCCAGGACGACTGCGGCAAACGGATCGACGCGGATCGCGGCCTGCGCGTCGCGCCCATCCTGCACCCAGTCCGTCTCGAATCCGCGCTGCTTCAGTCCAACCGCCAGCGCGTCACCGAGCAGTGCGTCGTCCTCGACAATCAGCACTCGCATGTCGCTCCTTCGTCAGGCAGCAACGTTCTCGATCCCCCTTCTCATCGCTGATCATGCGCCTCGCCACCGGGCGCTTCAGCGGCGCCCGGAAGGGCAGAGCCACCGCGGATCTCGGTGTGACGAATGAGTCCGCCGAGGTTCGCGGTATATGCCAAAGAGCCCGCCGTGGCGAGTGCCAGGACAAGACTGGCCATCATCATCGGACGAGGCAGCGATGCGGCTCGTCGCGCGCTCCAGAGCCCGGCGAGCCCAAGGACGCCGAGCGCTTCGCCCAGGATGAGCGAGACGAGCGCGGCTTCTTCGTGTGGTTCTACCCACGGTTCGATGACGCCTGCCACTCCTTCGATGGTCTCTTCCGCTGGCTCACCCGACAGGTAGGTTGGAATGGTTGCCAGTGCCGAGAAGACAAAGACGACCAAGGCGAGCCTCGCGAGTTCAGGACGCGGTCGAAATGTCGCCCAAGCCAGCACCGCCAGACCGAAGGGAACAGCGAGAACAGGAACGTGATTCAACAGCAGATGTAGATGGGCCGGATTCATAGTCAACTCCCTGGAAGAGTGCGCAGCTCACACACGCAGCGTTACGGCAGGTCGAAGCGGTCGAGGGTCATCACCTTGGTCCATGCCTTCACGAAGTCCCGCACGAACCTCTCCTGTCCGTCGGTCGCCGCATAGAACTCCGCGAGGGCGCGCAACTCGGAACTCGATCCAAACGCGAGGTCCACGGGGGTCGCCGTCCACTTGACCTTGCCGGTCACGCGATCCCGTCCCTCGTACAGACCCTCGGACGTGGCGGATTTGCTCCACTTGGTGGACATGTCGAGCAGGTTCACGAAGAAGTCATTGCTCAAGGTCCCGGGCCGATCGGTGAACACCCCGTGTCCGGTCTGTCCCGCATTCGCATTCAAGGCCCGCATGCCGCCCACCAGCACGGTCATGTCAGGAACGGAGAGCGTCAGCAGATTCGCCCGGTCAACCAACAGTTCTGCCGGCGACTGACCTTGACCGCTGCGGAAGTAATTGCGAAATCCGTCCGCGGTCGGTTCGAGAAAGGCGAACGACGGCACGTCCGTCTGCGCGTCCGACGCATCCATACGACCCGGTCTGAAGGGCACCTGCACGTCGTACCCCGCTCTCTTCGCGGCCTGCTCGACCGCGCCGTTGCCTCCGAGCACGATGAGGTCAGCCAGCGAGACCTTCTTGCCGCCGGACTTCGTGCTGTTGAAGTCCTTCTGGATTCCTTCCAGTTTCGACAACACGTTGCCGAGCTCTCCCGGACTGTTGACCGCCCAGTCCTTCTGCGGCGCCAGCCGGATACGCGCCCCATTTGCGCCACCGCGCATGTCGGTGCCCCGGAACGAAGCTGCAGACGCCCACGCTGTCCGGACCAGTTCGGGGGAGGTCAGGCCCGATGCGACGATGCTGGCTTTCAGTTTCGCGACATCCTTTGCGTCGACCAGGGGATGATCGACGCGGGGCAGCGGGTCCTGCCAGATCAGGTCCTCGCGGGGAACCTCCGAACCGAGATAGCGCGAACGCGGGCCCAGGTCGCGGTGCGTCAGCTTGAACCACGCCTTCGCAAACGCCAGCCGGTATTGCTCGGGGTTATCTGCGAAGCGCTTCGCAATCACTGCGTAGCTCTGGTCGACCTTCAGCGCGAGGTCGGTCGTGAGCATGGTCGGCGGATGCCGCTTGGATGGGTCGTGCGCGTCCGGCACGGTGTTCGCTGCCTGACCATTCGCGGGAATCCACTGGGTTGCCCCCGCTGGACTCTTGGTCTTCTCCCACTCATACGCAAAGAGGTTCTGGAGATACTCAGAGGTCCACGCTGTCGGCTTGGAGGTCCACGCGCCTTCGAGGCCGCTGGTGACCGTGTCGCCCGCGTTGCCCTTGCCGCACTTGTTCGCCCAGCCCAGGCCCTGCTGCTCGACGCCGGCGGCTGCGGGCTCGGGACCGACACACTCGGACGGCGCGTAGGCGCCGTGTGTCTTGCCAAACGTGTGGCCACCCGCGATGAGCGCGACCGTCTCCTCGTCGTTCATCGCCATGCGAGCAAACGTCTCGCGGATATCCTTCGCGGCCGACAGTGGATCGGCATTCCCGTTCGGACCCTCGGGATTCACGTAGATCAGACCCATCTGCACAGCCGCCAGTGGGTTCTCCAGCCTTCGGTCGCCGCTGTAGCGCTCGTCGCCCAGCCATTTCTTCTCGGCGCCCCAGTACACCAGGTCCGCCTCCCAGTCGTCCCTGCGTCCACCGGCAAAGCCGAAGGTCTTGAAGCCCATGGACTCCAACGAGACATTGCCGGTCAGGACCATCAAGTCGGCCCAGGAGATCTTCTGCCCGTACTTCTGCTTGACTGGCCAGAGCAGCCGTCGCGCCTTATCGAGGTTGGCGTTGTCCGGCCAGCTGTTGAGCGGCTCGAATCGTTGCTGGCCGCCGCCGGCGCCGCCGCGTCCGTCAGTGACGCGGTAGGTTCCCGCACTGTGCCAGGCCATCCGGATGAAGAACGGACCGTAGTTTCCGTAGTCGGCCGGCCACCACTCCTGTGACGTCGTCAGGACCTTCTTGATGTCTTGTTTGACGGCATTGAGGTCGAGGCTGGCGAACGCCTTGGCATAGTCGAACTGTTCGCCGAGCGGGTTGGACTCGGCCGCGTGCTGCCGAAGCGGTGAGAGATCGAGTTGGTCAGGCCACCAGAACTGGTTGGGCCTCGGTTCACCCTGCGCACTGACTGCCTGCGTCAGCACCAGCGGTAGTGCAGCCACCGCGACGGCGGCGAGCAACGCCATCACGTTCTTGTTCATGTGACTTCTCCATTGGACCACTCGTCCCGGTCGATGCATGTTCGTCATGTGTTCTCTTTCTCGAAAGACTGATGATGACCGGAGGTTAACAACCGAAGATGTGACGACAGTGAGAACCGACGTTCGGGACGCGGGTTGCTGTTCACACCGACAGTCGCTGAGCGGCGAGGGTATCGTCGCAGTGCCTGGGCGCGGCCGCTGTTCCAGAGCGCACACGCGCGTGGGCAGGGTGGCTCAGACCAGCCGCACTCGCAGTCTCGGTGTAGAGAGCATCCGGTAGAGGGAGAGGAAGGTCACAGGGGCCGCCGTTCCCAGGTACAGGAGACTGGCCCACACGGTCGTGCTCTCAGTGCCGAGCCCCAGTCCGTGGACAATCGCCATCCAGAACGCGACGAAGCTGGCATAGTGCAGTCGCCTCCATGCCTGCCCTCCGAGGTGACGACGAAGAT
>JBEBGB010001005.1:0-1768 GCA_040081675.1 Vicinamibacterales bacterium | reverse complement strand
CATACTGTTCATCGGACGCCTCCCTCGTCGTATTGGCCTTTGGGGCCGCGTTCTTTCTGGCACGTTGGTGCCGCTTCGGGGGAGGAGTCCATCCCATCATTTGCTGCTGCCACTTCGGTCAGCGCACGTGGTCCGCATCGCTCGGCTTGCACCTCGCGACGCGGTGCGACCATGTTGCTCGTGCAGCAGAAACCCAAATCGTTATACCGCACAACGGCCGAGACCAGGAAGCTTGGCATCCACTCGAGGCCTTGGTTAGGCGGCCGATACACGATGCTGGCTCGCCCCCACCCGAGTTGCTCTCCGCCTTGTCGCGGTACGATGGCCCTGCAGCACGAACGGCATCCCGCCAGCTAAGGACGCACTGTGGCAACACCGGCCCGACGAACGATTGCGCTGTTGCTGTGCGTACTGCATCTGACCGGGTGCTCCACGTGGAGAAGCGCTAGTTCTGCCGATGTCGTCCAGATCCTCGCGCGCGCTGCGCCTCGTGAACTTCGCGTTACCCGTCGCGGAGGCGAGGAGATTGAGCTCCGGAATCCCACTGTAAGTGGAGACTCCATCATCGATGGACGGGCAGCCATTGCAGTCTCAGACATTGAGCGAGTCGAAACGAAGCACTTCAGCGCTGGGAAGACGCTGCTCCTCCTCGTGGCGATTCCGGTCGTCACGTTCGGCCTGCTGATCCTGTCGTACTCCGGTTACGATCATGTCGCGGGTTGAGTCCGCGCTCCGCGAGCGACCAGGCGGAGAATGCAATCGCTCCTGCCTTCGGCGCGCTGAGGGTCATTTCTCTAGGCGTACGTCCGAGATTCGATCCACTGACGGGCGCGTGCGTGCGCGACGATCTCGCGCCAGCTGGAGAACGTACGGCGACTAGAACACACCTCACGCGGGTGCGGTATAACAAGTGTTTGGAGCTGGCGCGGTAAACTGGTGGGTCCGCACAGCTCGGCTTGCACCTCGCTGAGCGGTGCGGCCATGTTGCTCGCGCAGCTCAAACCCAAGTCGTTAGGCGGACTGCCTCTCGATTCGGCGCGGCGTCATGCGTGTGAAGTGCGCTGGCCGGGCGCTTCAGCGAACTGTGCTGTCGCCTGGCGTGGTCACCCGCCGCCTGAGTGGCGGGCGTTTAAGGTGTGCAGTAGCTTGGCTCAGGCTCGTGACTTTGTCGCCAGGAGGCGCTATGCCACTCTCTCTGAAGACGCTCCTCGCAGCGGTCGTTCTCTTAGTCTGCGCCGTAGGCGCCGGGATCTCTGTTCGGGCGTTCTCAGCGCGTGAGGCATCGAGTGTTGCCCAGGTCGCGTCGAGCGCAGCTGCGCCGCAGTCGGACGCCGTGCAGATGGTGCAGATACTTGAACAGCAACTCGCCTACACTACGGCCGAGGTTACTCAGGCCGAGTTGCAGCGGGCAGTCGCCAGAGCGGACGCTCTCGTTCTCTCGGAACGCCTTCGTGCTATCCAGCCGAGTTCCGGCGAACGCGTCCGGGAACTTGGAGAGCAGTTGGCCTCCACGACGGCCGCCGTTGCGCGGCTAGAGAGCCAGCTTGCGGTCTCCCAGGGGCTCGTTGTCGAGCTCACGGAGCGTGTCCGCGTTGCGCGAGCCTTCGCCGGCCTCTAGCGCCGTGTTGTCCCCGCTCTGTCTGGGTGCGGACTCTTCCTTCAGTTCTCTGAATGAGCGGTAACCCTGATGGGTGACACTTAGTCACCCCTGATGGGTGACAGTCTGTGGGTAAGCTGCAGAGGGATTGAGAGAGTTCTCCTAGCGTTG
>JBEBGB010001004.1:0-1769 GCA_040081675.1 Vicinamibacterales bacterium | reverse complement strand
AGGTTCATCTCGTCAATCCCAGCCACGTCGCCTTCGGCGTGGCCGTGATCACACCTCGTTGGCTGTACGTCCTGGCCGCCGCAACCGGCACTGAGTGGGGCGACCCCCTCATCGTGGACGAAACCCTCGAGCTCATGGACCTGAGCACCATCGCCCGCGGCGATGTCGTGGGCATCGGCATCCATACCGGCAACGCGCGCCGCGGGTACGAACTCGGACGCGTGGCTCGCGAGCGAGGCGCCTGGGTCATCTACGGCGGCATCCACGCGACGCTGTTTCCGGACGAAGTGCTCGAACAGGGCGCCGCGCATGCCGTCGTCAAGGGCGACGGCGATCTGGTGTTCAAACAGGTCGTGCGCGATTGCCTCTCGGGGCATCCGCAGCCCGTCTACGACGGCGGACGCGTGAGCGGGGAAGAGTTCATTCCAGCCAGGTGGGACTTGCTGCCCCCGGCCAGCTACATGTGGGCGTCTGTGCAGACCGTTCGCGGCTGTCCAAAGCATTGTTCGTTCTGCTCGGTGTGGCGCACGGACGGCCAGGAACCACGACAGCGCGCTGTCGACAAGGTTGTCGGCGAAATCGTCAACCTGCGGCGTCTGGGGTACAGATTCATCGCGCTGGCAGACGACAACTTCTATCCGGTGTCGCTTGAAGATCTCGCGATGGCGCGGCGACGTCACGACCCGAGTCGCCTCCACCAGTTGGAGGACATGCGCCGCGAACGCTTCGAGTTGATGGAGGCTCTGGCCGATCTACCGGAGGACATGGTGTTCTTCACGCAGATCACCATGGAAGCCGCAGAAGACACCGCGTTCCTGGATGCCATGCGCAAGGCGCGCATCAAGGGCGCACTGGTCGGCGTCGAGGCCGTCACACCCGAAGGCCTCAAGGACGTCTACAAGGGCTTCAACCTCGCCGGCGACGAGCTCGTCGAGCGGCTGCGAACGTTCCGGAAGCACGGCGTCCATGTGCTGGGCTCGTTCATCTTCGGTCTGCCCAGCGACCGGGAGCACACCTTCGCGGCGACCGCCGCGCTGGCCGCCAAGGCGGACATCACGTTCGCGCAGTTCGTTCTCTTGACGCCGTTTCCGGGCACGATCGACTTCGAGCGTTGGGCGGCGAAACCCGAGAATCAGGAGACGAAGGTCGACGGCGTGTCCGTAACCAAACACTGGTTGATTCCGCAGGAGAAGCGGCCGAAGCTCTTCACGCCGCACCCGACCATGTCGATCGAGGAAATCCGCGTGCGCACGCAAGACGCTTGGGATCAGTTCTACAGCTGGTCGAACGTCTGGCAACGCTCAACAGCGGTGAAGTCGCTGAAGTCTCGAGTGGCGTTCGTGCTGATCTCCAAGTTGTACCGACAGATGTACGCCAACACGGGCATCGCGACCGACAGCGCGCGTGTCCAGCGCTCCGCGAAGTGGGCGCGCCTCATTGCGACGGCTATCCGACGGGTCTTCATCGCCAGTCCGATGCCGGACCTGCAAATGCCGGAGATGCGCCGGCGCGAACAGCAGGTCGCGTAAGCGCCGCCGTTTACTTCAACAGTCGCACCAACCCGCTCACGTCACGCCGACGCTCCTTCTGGAGCGTTGGCGAGACGATTCGAAGCGCGGCTCAGGCAAGTCGCCACAGACCAGAGTCCATCGGCACTCCCTTGAAGCTCAGTGTTCTCGACCAGTCACCGATTTCGCAGGGAATGTCCACTGGTGACGCCCTTCGCAATTCGATCGACCTTGCGCGGCTGGCGGAGCGCCTGGGCTACA
>JBEBGB010001003.1:0-1769 GCA_040081675.1 Vicinamibacterales bacterium | reverse complement strand
CGTTGGGCGGTCGACGGCTTCGACGCCATGACGTGGCGGGGCCTTGGCTTCGGCTCCGCTGTCACTCCGGTGTTGGTGATGCTCGGTTTTGCACTCCTCTTCGGCACGCTCGCGATCGCACGTTTCAGGTGGGAGGAGAGTTAGAATCCGTCTCCATGCGCCTCGCTTATGGCCGTTCGCCCTGGGTCGACCGCTTTCCCAAGTCGCGCGTGCCGACCTATCCCAAGCACTCCGGCAGCGGCGACCTTGACGTTGCCATCATCGGGGGAGGGCTGACAGGGTGCGCGACGGCTTATGCGTTTGCCGCCGCCGGCATGAAGGTGGCACTCTTCGAAGCGGATCGAATCGGTCGTGCTGGAGCCGGCAGGTCGGCGGGTTGGATCACTGACGAACCGGCAGCCTCGTTCATCGAGGTTGACGCGGCGCTCGGTCGTCGGGCATCGCGCCATGCCTGGCAAGCCTGGCGGCGAGCCGCGCTGGATTTCTCCGCCCTTCTTCGCAGGCTCGAGGTCAAGTGCCATCTCGAACCGCGCGCCACGCTCGTTGTCGCGCAGACGGCGGAACAGAACACGATTCTGACGCGCGACCAGAAGTTGCGGCGCGACGCTGGACTCGACACCTCGTTAGTACCGCCGCGTTCGATCGGCGCGGTGACCGGGTTTCCCGCCGTGGGCGCCCGACGGAGCAAGGAGAGTGCAGCCGTTGATCCGTATCGTGCCGTCCTGGGCCTGGCGGCCGCCGCGGCCCAGCGCGGGGCGGCCATCTTCGAACGCTCGCCAGTCACCAAGACCTCGTTCACACGGGGGGACGCCGCGCTGACTGTGGGTTCCTCGGTCCTTCGCGCGAAGCGCATCGTCGTGACGACCGGAAACCTGAGTCCGCTGTTCAAACCGCTCGCACGACATGCCACGCCCCGGGCGACGTTTCTCGTCCTGACCGAGCCGGTGCCGGCGCGTGCCCGGCGCACGCTTGGCACGCGTGACCATCTGATTCGCGACTTCGCGGAGGCTCCGCACCGCATGTCATGGGTCGATGATGAACGATTGCTCGTGAGCGGGGCAGACTCCGACGCTGTTCCGGCCCGTAGCCGCGAGACCATCCTCGTGCAGCGCACCGGACAACTCATGTACGAGCTCTCGACGTTCTACCCCGAGATATCCGGACTGCAGGCTCACTACGGGTGGGACGCGTCGTACTCGGCGACGGCCCACGGTCTGCCGATCATCGGCCCGCATCGTAACTATCCACACCACCTGTTCGCCTGCGGCGGCAGCGAGTCGCTCACGACCGCGTTTCTCGCAAGCCGCGTGTTGCTGCGACATCATCTCGACGAACAGGAGCCGTCGGATGCGGCCTTCGGCTTCGGCCGATGAACTGACCCACTCTCATGTCACACCCGGATCCGCTCGACTTGCTGGCGTTTGGTCCGCACCCGGACGATCTCGAGATTGGTCTCGGCGGAACCATCGCTCGCCATGCTGCCGCAGGTCAACGAGTCGGCTTGTGCGATCTCACCGGCGGCGAAATGGGCAGCAACGGCAGCGTGCCTGAACGCATCGCTGAATCCGACGCGGCGAGTCGCATCCTCGGTGCCCTGTGGCGCGAGAACCTCGGATGGCCCGATCGCCGATTTGGAAAGGATCCGTCGCATCTCGAACATGCGGTGTCCGTCGTGCGACGGCATCGCCCTCGTGCTGTGGCCGTCCCGTACTGGTCGGATCGCCATCCCGATCACGTCGTCGCGAGCGGCCTGCTCACCGAAGCGGTGT
>JBEBGB010001002.1:0-1769 GCA_040081675.1 Vicinamibacterales bacterium | reverse complement strand
TTGTCATGCCGCTCGTCCACTGGGCGATGCCGTCTCGCTACCACTCGATTCACAAGAACGATCTGGCGCGCGCCATGGTCGCGCAGTCGGAGCAGGCGTTCCTCGCGCTCGCGCAGCGCAAAGGCCCCGTGGCTCCGGCGGTGAAGACTCTCGAGTACAAGGAGATGAAGCCGTTCTTCGTGGCCGGTGACAGCGACGCGCCGTGAGCAGCGACATGGACGGGTAGCTACCCAGAGCTGAACGGCGGACAATCAGACGCCTATCAGCCCACTCGGACGTATCCTCGCGACTGTAGATTGACCATCGTCACCATCGCCCAGAGGTCGGCCTGGACGCCGGGCAGCACCTGCGACGGACTGACTTTCTTACCCATGAGTCCCTGTCCGCACACGCGGAGCTCGACACCGGCCTCGTGCAGCTCCTTCAGAACGGCGATGTTCGGGTTGTCGACGCCGTTGTGCCGCGCCTTGTAGACCTCATTGGAGAACACAGCGTCGCCACCGCCTTGATGGAACATCGCCGCGATATGGCGATTCTTCGCCGGAACGTTATTGTGCGCGAGCGTGTTGAGGTACAGCCCAATCATCTTCAGCGTCGGGTGCACTTCGTCGTCTTTCACCTTCGCGGACACGGAGAACACGACTTTGTAGTTGGTGTTCGGATCCGGTAGTTCCTTCGCGCCTGGAAAGTCCTTCGCCGCCTCTGCGCTGACAACCGGCAGCTTCCCGTCGGCCGCCGGCGCCGCTTCCGCGCGGCCGGCGTATCCGACGGCCACCACGCCGCCGGCGAGTGTCGTCATCATCGTTCGTCTGTTCATGGTGCCTCCATCCATGACGTAAACCTACACTGAATCGCGCCGCACTCGCGCGGAATCCTGATCCCCGCGGTCGAACCCGCAAGGCGTGATCGCTGTGGCACCTCCTACCCGGTGCGACATGAAGCCTGTCGGAGTGGCTGTACGCTCGCTTCGTCAACCCCGGGACCGGCTGGTATCTTCTCTTGCTCCCATCGTTTGAGTTCCAGGTGCGGCCCGTGGTCCCCGTGGAAGACGCGATCCGCGCGGAACTCGAAATCATGGCGTGCGTACAGGGACGGACCTAGTGGCGCGACGGTGCGTGTCCGGAACTCGCCGGCAGCCGAAATTGACCCCATGGGGCGCAAACGGTCACGTTGGGCACGGCCTGGCAAGGGTCACGATAAGATGAACCTGTGCCGAAGGTTCGCGACGCTATCAAGCTGATCGAGGCCGACGGTTGGCAGGAAGTCACACCAAGGGTAGCCACCGCCAGTTCAAGCACGCGACGAAGGCGGGACGCGTCACCATCGCTGGCCACCCATCTGACGACTTGGCACCAGGCACGTACAACAGTGTCTTGAAGCAGGCGGGGCTCAAGGAGTAGTCATGCATCGATTCCTGATCGTCATCGAGAAGGCCGGCAACAACTTCTCGGCGTACTCGCCGGACTTGCCAGGGTGCGTCGCGACCGGGTCGACGCGAGAGGAAACCGAGCGACGGATGTACGAGGCAATCCAACTGCACATCGAGGGCCTCGTCGAAGATAAGCAGCCCGTTCCGGCGTCCACGTCATTTGCCGAGTACGTCGTCGTGCCTGCATAGATCCACGCCACGAAATCGCCAAAACCTGTACGACTTCTCAGGAGCGATGTGCACTCTTCGCGTTCCAGAACGGACGCGACATCTCCCTCGGCACGCGGCTCCCTCGGCACGCAGCCTTCGTCAGCCCCGCGCGGCGCTACTTCGTCAACCC
>JBEBGB010000246.1:0-7095 GCA_040081675.1 Vicinamibacterales bacterium | reverse complement strand
AACAGCCCAGCCGCGCGCTCGAAGGGGCCAGACCGTCACGTGAGCGACCCACGGCGCGGCGGCAATCGCGAGGGGCACGTACAACTGCACGAAGTAGTGTGGGAAGAAGCGCAATCCGAGGCAGGCCGCGCAGGTCGATGCCGTGATGAGCCCGACCATCAATACCCGCTGGTACCGCGACACGAGGGTCGACCCACCGATCCAGCCGGCCCAGAGCGCTGCGGTGCCAATCATGAACGGCCCGACCATGCGTCCCGCGCGTTCGACAGTGCCCAGCATCGACACCGGGTTCTGCAAGTACTCGAAGTTGTGCGTGACGTTCCAATAGATGAGACCCTCGAGTCCACCCGCGGCCGCAAACACGGTCACCGTGGCGATGATCGGCAGGGCAAACCCGAGCGCGAGCGCGATCAGCTGGTTCACCGCGGCCTTCGTGCCCTGGCGCCTGCCTTCCACGACGACCGCGATCGCGACCGCCGGACCCCAGAAGGCCCCCTGGTACTTGATCAACGTCGCGACGGCAATGAGAAAGCCGGCGAGAAATCCTCGCTCGAGTCTGGTTGCGTCGGCCTCAGTGCGCACGGCCACAAGCGCCCATGCGAGCGGGAGCAACATGACGAGCTCGCAGTTCACCGCGAGCATGTCGTTGGCGTTGTAGGCGGCGCTATAGAGCAGGAACAGCAGGGCGGCAGTGACGCCACGTCGATCGTGGCTGTAGAACGCCGACACCGCGAACGCGGTGAGCGGCACAGTCACCAGATGCGTCAGCAGTCGGACGCCGGCAATGCCGCTCCCGCCGAGGAACTGGCCCAGTGCGTAATAGAGATAGATGAGCGGTGGTTTGTTGTCGCCGAACGTGGTGTACGGCAGGTGCCCCATGAGAATTTCGCGGGCACCGACGATGTAGGACGCCTCGTCGACGTTGATGATGTCGCTGTTCCACACCACCAGTCGAGTGAGCACGGTGACGGCGACCAACACCAGCAGCCAGACGCTGGAACGCCGCCAGGAAGTGGTCGACACGCGGCTGAGATAGTAGTGTCCCAGCCGGACGTGCGCCACACAATTCGTGGGCGAGGCATCCCGCCCGGTGGCCTCGAGTGGATGCTGCGCAGCAACGCAGCGCCTGGACGAAGCCAGCCGAACACTGATTCAGCAACTGCTCCGCCCCGGCGTCCCCCACGTTGTCTGCGGTCACGAAGCAGAGGCTTCGTCCGCTGTGATCAGTGCTTGGCTGGAATCTTCAGGACTTGCCCAGGCTGGATCTTGTTGGGGTCCGTCAGCTGGTCTTTGTTCGCTTCGAAGATGGCCATGTAGGCGCCGGCATTGCCGAGAAGATCCTTGGCAATCTTGCTGAGCGTGTCGCCCGACTTGACCGTATACGTGGCGGCGGCCGCCACCGGCGCTGCGCCGTCATTCACGTGCTTGATGTCGGCGACGATGTCGTTGCGCCAGGTCGGAACCGTCTTGATCGCATCCCAGATCTTGTTGGCCTGATCCTGGTACTGGACCGTGCCGTGGAAGTTCAGCTTGCCGTCACGTTCTTCGGCGGCGCCTTCCATATGAAAACCCTTCGCCACTTGAATCGCTGCATCGTAGGTATCGCGTAGTCCCATGTGATTTCACCTCTCGAGAGATTGTCCTTCGGCCGCTCGGTGGCTGCAAACTCGAGCGCACACAAACCGCGTCTGCCGGTTCGCGACGCTCTGGCGAAGGCGACTGCACTGCTGCGGTCGTCGTTCGAAATTCAACTGTTGAGTTTGACGCGACAGACGTTGTCGCCGCGTCATCGAAGTGGTCCTGTCGCTCGCCAGGGACAGCAGGACACTGCAAAGATGGACACGAGTCTGTAAACTACTGAGCCGGAAGGCCCGCGCAGTGGCCGTTGACTTGCTAAGATAGAACCTTTCCGCGCTTGATCCGGGCCGCCATTGCGGCATCGGCTCGCGTGCGGAGTCTGCGTACACGGTATCAGTTCGACCACCCATGATTCGCATGTTCAAGGCTCGATCTCTTCTGGCGTTCATCAGCACCGGAGCGCTCCTCCTGGCGGCGTGCAAGAAAGACTCGACGTCGACGACGACGTCGCCCACACCGACGCCCGCTGCCGCGACCATCACCGAGAGTTTCGCGGCGCCGATCGGCACTGGCGGTGCCGTCTTCTACTCGTTCAACTTTGTGGCGTACGGCAACATGAACATCACGCTTACCGGCGTTGCTGGCGGGGGCTTGCCAGACGGTCAAACGTTGGGGCTGGGTGTTGGCCGTCCGGGCGCCACAGGCTGCACGACGACCAGCACGGTGGCTGCAGCGCCGGGCGATACGGCGCAGCTGACCGGAACGTACGGTCCTGGCATCTACTGTGTGCGCGTCTACGACACGGGATCGCTCACTGGGCCGATCACCGTCGCTGTCACGGTGGCTCACTCATGAAGCGCGTCGCGCTCGGCGCCTTGCTGCTTGTGGCAAGTCTCTCCGTCGCCGCGTGTGGCGACTCCACCACCACGTCGCCGACGACGACCACGGCGACGCCGACCACCGAGCTCTTCTCGGGGACGCTGTCTCCGAAGGGATCGTCGTTCTACTCGTTTACTGCCAGCACCACCGGTGCGGTGTCGGTCACACTGGCCAGCACCACCACCGCGAAAGTCGGTCCCGCTATTGCGGCGAAACTGACCATTGGCCTGGGCGTGCCAAGTGGCTTTGGGTGCGCGGTCACCTCGTCCATTGATGCGACCCCAGGCCTGTCAGCGCAATTGTCGAATTCGAGCCTGACAGCCGACAGCAACGGCAGCATCTACTGCATCCGAGTGTCGGACCCGGGTCAGTTGACGAGCGATGTCCTCTTTGTCATTCGGATTGTGCACACCTGACATGAAAACGTTCATCTCGTTTGCAGCGGCCCTGTTCCTGGCGGTGGCCGGCACGGCGTGCAGCAAGAGCGACACGACCACGTCGCCCTCAACCACCACGTCTCCGACCACCTTGACGTTTGCGAGTCAAGTGTCGGTGAAGGGTGGCACATCTCGAACCTTTGCCATGACCACCGCTGGCACGGTGAAGATCAGGCTGGTCACGCTCGGGAATGGTACGGCGGTGGCGGGGCTTGGCGTCGGGTTACCGGCGACGGCCGCGCCGTGCAGCCTCGCCCAATCAGTCGTGACCGGCCCGTCGGCATCCCCACAAATCATCACGACCGCCGACGCGGGCACCTATTGTGTGCAGGTGTTTGATTCGGGAACGCTGACGGCAGACACCGAGTTCTCGGTCACTGTCGAGCATCCTTAGTACTGGCGTGGTTTGAAGATGGGGCTCGAAACAGGCGCCGATCTGAGCACCGGAGAATCGCAGGTCCCCCCGCCTCGAGTGTTCGTTACGTGAAGCCGGCGCGGACCTTCCGGATATTGGTGCTCGACGGGGCGTGGTGGTGGACCCACCACAAGCCGCTATGACGCGGCAACCCCGGCAGAACTGAGCACTCCGAGCCGCCTGGCGCCGCGCCGCGGGCCGAACTATCCGGGTCCAACTATCGCGGGTTGAGTTACTTCGACGACTTCGCGTTCTTGGCTCTCCGCGCAGCCCAATATTTCTTCATGCGTTCGGACACGGCCTTGCGCGCCGCCGCACTCCAGGCTCGATTGGCCTGGCCACCACTGCGAGCTGCGGCCTTTGCTGCCGGCGCTTTCGCCGCGGCCGACGCCTTGGCAGGAGCGGCGCCTTCCTTGAGATCCGGGAACACCGAGTAAATCGAATCAAGCTCGGCGTTCAACTCTTTCAGGCGCGAGACAGCGCCAGACCTGGCTAAGCGTAGTAGTTCTTCACGTGCGATAGACGCCATTCAATAAGTCCTCCAATCCACAATTGTAGGACAAACAACTACTGGTTATCGACAACTACGTTCGTGAGTTGGCATTCTGCTCCGCAGTCGATCGTCTGCGTGATCGACTTACGCGCGCGACAGACCGTCGTCAATTCAACGCAGCTGATATGACATCGCGAAACGTCGACGCTCCAGCCATCCGAACATTGGGCCGCGATGGTGTGGACACCGGCACGTGCCGCTGTTTGTACTCTGACGAGGGACCGCGGCACTCGCTCAGGCAGACCCGAGTGCAATCGAGGGCATTGGCAGTGCCGACGAGGGAAGCGACGCATCGACGCTGTGGTGGGCCGACGGACGGATCGGGCGGGCGAGGGTTACAATCCAGCCGTGATGCAGCCAAGACACGCCCTGTTTCTGACGAGCGCGCTGCTGTTTGCCTGCGGCATCGGCTTTGTCGTCGTCGGAGCCCGCACCAGCCGAGGCACTACAACGGCCGTCGCAGAAGCACTACAGCCCATCGGCAGTGTGACGCACATCATGCGTGGCATCGTCGATCCCGCAGCGAACGTCGTCTTCAATGCCGTGAGCACGACAGTCACACGCGCAGGTGTCGAGGAAAAGGCACCGAGTAGCCAGCAGGAGTGGGACCGTGTGAGCGACAGCGCGGCCGCCCTTGCCGAGTCTGGCAACCTGCTGCTGATTGGAAGCAGAGCCGTCGATCACGGCGACTGGACAAAGTGGTCACAGAAGTTGGTCGACGCCGGTGTGGTCGCCCTCGAGGCAGCCGAAGCCAAGGACAGCGAAGGCGTGTTCGCAGCAGGAGAGGCGATCTATGAGGCGTGCGACAACTGCCACAAGACCTACCGTCGGACTCAATAGGTGCCTCATGTCTGACACGCGACGTGTCTGCGACTCTTCCGACGCTGGTGCCTTTGACGCTCTTGTCAAGGCCGGCGCCCGGTACCGCGCCAGCCCGCTTGGGCGGCCAGCGGTCGCGGTGGCGGCGCTTGCCTTCGCGTGCGTGGCGCTCGCACAGGTCGGTCTCGAGGCGCACGGCGTCTCGGGTTTCGACGCGCTCTTCCTGCAAGGCCTCACGGGTGCGGCAATAGGGCCGTTGATGTACCTGGGCGCCAAGCACATGGTGACCGGCTACGACCACCTCGCATTTCTTGTCGGCGTCATCTTCTTCCTCTACAAGACGCGCGACATCCTGCTGTATGTGAGCCTCTTCACGCTCGGCCACAGCGTGACGTTGCTCGCTGGTGTACTGGGCGGCATCCACGCGAACCCGTATCTGGTCGACGCCGTCATCGGCCTGTCAGTCGTCTACAAAGCGCTGGACAATCTGGGCGTGTTTCCCTTGTTCGTCGGCATGCAGCCAGATTCGCGCGCCGCGGTCCTGGTGTTCGGCCTGGTCCATGGGTTCGGTCTGGCAACCAAGTTACAGGCGTTCGCGCTGCCGTCGAGCGGGCTGGTCACCAATATCGTCAGCTTCAATGTCGGCGTGGAGATCGGACAGTTCGTCGCGCTGACGGCCGTGTTTGCGCTGCTGAACGCCTGGCGAGCCAGGCCCGGGTTCCTGCGCCACGCGTTTGTGACGAATGCGATGTTGATGGGGGTAGGGCTCTTGCTGATTGGCTACCAGCTGTCGGCGTACGTGCTGGAGTCGTGATGACAACGCAGACCGACTTCGAACAGCTTCGGACAGGCGCTCGAGAGCGTCTCCTCGTCGCGATTGGCGTCGCACTCCTGCTGGCTGGATTGGCCCTCGTCGTTGCCGTGCTGCCCGCCGAGTTCGGAATCGACCCGACAGGTGTTGGACGCCGTCTCGGGCTTCTGGCCCTCTCAGACCTCAAGGGGCAGGTCGCCCAATTCGAGGCAGCGAAGAGCACCGCCACTGCTGCGGACATCGTGGTTCCTGACGAGCGTCGCCTGCAACAAGAGACGACCACGTTCGAACTCGCACCGCACGAGTTCGTGGAATACAAGTACCGATTGGAAAAGGGGCAGACGTTGCTCTATAGCTGGCAGGCGACGGCCGCGGTGAACGTGGAATTCCACGCAGAACCCGACGGCGCTCCCACGGGCTACGCCGAGAGTTACGAGAAGCGGAACGGCGTGCAAAGCGCCTCAGGCACGCTCCACGCGCCGTTTGCCGGCATTCACGGCTGGTACTGGGAGAACACGACGGATGCGCCGGTGACCGTGGCCCTGTCGTCCGCGGGGTTCTATACGCTGGCGCACGAGTTTCGCAAGGATGCGGCGCCAGCAAACAGGACGTTCCGTTAAGGCACGGTATGAGGCGGTCCGAAGGACACGCCTCGCGGGTGTCCTTCCCGCGACCCTCCTCGTGGCCATGCTCGCGAACTGATAAGTCTCAGCCGTATCGGAGTGCGTCGGCGCCCAGACGCGTATCAGGCGGCCTTTCGATGCTTCCACCAGCGGCGGCAGGCGGAGCCCAGGAGGCCCATGCCAAGCAGCGAGAGCGAGGCCGGTTCCGGTACCGGCGCTGACGTTCCGGGTCCGTCGGAGCCGCCGGAGCCGCCTGAGCCGCCAGACCCACCACCGGGCGTACTGGCTGTCGTGATGTCGAGCCGCGCGAAGTCGATGGCATAGCCGTCGTTGACCGTCGGCACGTTGATGTTCAACAGGACGGTGTCGAGGCCTGTCAGCAGAGACGGATTGATGGAAAACGTGGTGGTCTTGACACTCTGATAGGCGGTTTCTGCCAGGTCGCTCAGAAACTGTCCCACGAGCACTCCGTTGAAGAAGACATCCCACGGTCCTCGGTCATCTGCCAATCCGGCGGTTCTGATCGTCAGTGAGGCAGAAAGCGGTGTTTCACCGGCGAAAGCATAGGCTTGCGTGTTGTAGGTCACGCCTGCCAGGCCCGCCCAGTTGTCTGTGAAAATCGGATCGGCTGCGGTGCGATTGTCAGTCGTGAACGACGCTCCAGGAAATTCTGTCCAGAGGCTTCCGTCCGAACATGTTCCGCTAAAGCCAAAACAGTCGTCATCTCCCGTAGTCAAGGTGATCTGTGAGGCCGAAAGCGGCGACGTGACACCGATCGTCAGAAACATGAACAGAAAGAAACAGAGCCGCTTCATCGAAACCTCCTGCGAGCCACCATCTACCTGAGCAGATAATTGCACAAAAATCGCCGCCGATTCTGGCGAATTTACGCATTCGTTCGTGGTGCGCTGGATTTTCGGACGCGCCCTGCGCTCTCGCTCTGCGGGCGTTGGATTTGTCGATTGCTCTGGCGTGCCAAT
>JBEBGB010000245.1:0-7113 GCA_040081675.1 Vicinamibacterales bacterium | reverse complement strand
AGAGGTACCGAAGTGGTCGTAACGGGGGCGCCTCGAAAGCGTCTTGTCGGGTAACCGGCACGGGGGTTCGAATCCCTCCCTCTCCGCCATCCTTCGCTCGCCCGCGGCGAGCTTCGGCTGGGCAGGCCAGGCAAAGGATGTCTCGCCGAAGCGACGAAGCCGCGATTCGATTCACGCGACACATCGAGTCGGGTTCCGGCCGCGCCTTCGCGAAGCGGCATTTCATATCCGCGATACGTTTGCCGTGTCGCTGCTCGAGGTCGGGGTCTCGATCGAGAATGTCTCGGTGCTGCTGGGCCACTCGTCGGTACGAATCACGGAGCGGCACTACAAGCCGTGGGTGAAAACGCTGCAGAAGAAGCTCGAGGACGAAGTCCGGAAGGCATGGGCGTGAGATGAGCGAGCCGCGGCCAAGCGTCGTGATCCTGGCAGGACCGAACGGCGCCGGCAAGTCGACAGCGGCGCCGGCGCTGTTACAGGGAGCGCTTCAGGTCAACGAGTTCGTCAACGCTGATGTGATCGCCCGTGGCCTCTCCGCGTTCGACCCCGACTCGGCTGCGATCGCGGCCGGACGTGTGATGTTGGCTCGCCTTCACGAGCTGGCGGCACAGCGTGTCAGTTTCGCCTTTGAAACAACGCTGGCAAGCAGGACTTTCGCGCCATGGTTTGCCGGCCTCAAGGTTTCAGGTTACGACATTCACCTCGTTTTCCTTTGGTTGTCATCCGCGGATCTGGCGCTCGAGCGCGTTGCGGATCGCGTCCGCAATGGCGGTCACGACATCCCATCCGACGTGGTTCGTCGACGCTATTCAGCAGGCGTCCGAAACTTCTTCCACCTCTATCAGCAGGTTGCCACGAGCTGGGCCATGTACAACGCTTCCGGCCCCCAGCCATTGTTGCTTGCAGAGGGATTGGAGTTGCAGCCCGAACGGGTCTACGATATTGATGTGTGGGCAGCCATCAGACAGCAGGACAGGCGGTGAGCGCCATGGCGAATAGAGACATCAGCCGTATTCTTCGCGAGAACCGCAGGGTCGTTGACGAAGCGCTCAAGGAGGGTGTCCGCGAGGCCATGCTTCGTCACAAGAGAGACGGCCAACCGGTCGTCATTGAGCGCAACGGCAAGATCGAGTGGGTCAAGCCGGAAGACCTCGGCTACTAGCGACGGCTCTTTCCTTCAAGCCCCAACTAAACACTCTTCTACAGACATTCGCTCGGGCCGGGCGGGCGTAGCCGCGTGCTCGACGACGCGACGTCGCAGATCACGGAGATGTCCTACAACGCGGCCGGCAACGTGCTGTCGCGCACCGACCCGCTCGGCCGCCGCACGTCGCTCACCTACGCGTCGAACGGGATCGACCTGCTCGAGGTGCGCAACACCACGGGCGGCGCCAGCGATCTCGTCACCGAGTACGCGAGCTATACCGGCACGCATCGGCCCGAGAGCGCGACGGACGCGGCCGGCCAGACGACCGCGTATACGTACAACACGGCCGGCCAGGTGTTGACTGCGACCAATGCGAAGGACGAGACCACGACCTATGCGTACAACACCGGGGGCCAGCTCCTGAGCGTGACGGGCCCCGTCACGGGGGCCACGGCGAGCTATACCTACGATACGCAGGGCCGCGTGCGGACGGTGACCGACGCGGACGGCTACGTCGTGACCCACGACTACGACGTGTTCAACCGGCTGACGAAGACAACGTTTCCCGACAGTACGTATGCGCAGTGGACCTACGATCGGCTGGACCTGGCGTCCGCGCGGGATCGCCTGGGGCGGGTCACGCGCTCCTTCCATGACCCGCTGCGGCGGCTGACGGCGACGAGCGATCCGCTGGGCCGCACGGTGCAGCAGGTGTGGTGCGCGTGCGGGAGCCTGGACCGGCTGATCGACGGCAACGGGCATGTGACGTCGTGGGAATACGACCTGCAGGGGCGGGCGACGAGTGAGACGCGGGAAGGCAGTCGCGTCACCGCGTACACCTACGAAACCACCACCAGCCGGGTGAAGACGAAGACCGATCCCCAAGACCAGGTGACGACCTACACCTATTTTCTCGACGATCAGGTGAAGGACAGGCTCTACACGGACGAAGCGATTGCCACGGCGGATGTGAGCTTTACCTACGACGCGGCGTATGGCCGCGTGGCCACGATGGTGGATGGGACCGGCACGACGACGTATGCGTACCGGGCGCTCGGGACGCTGGGGGCGCTCCAGGTGGCGACGATCGACGGGCCCCAGGCCAACGACGTGATCGGCTACACCTATGACGAGCTGGGGCGGGTGACGGGCCGGACGCTCAACGGCGTGGGGGCGGCGTGGACGCGGGATGCGCTGGGCCGGATCGAGTCGGAGGTGAACCCGCTCGGCACGTTCGCCTACGGCTTCGACGGGGCCACCAGCCGGCCGTTGACGGTCACCTACCCCAATAGCCAGACGACGACCTACGCGTACTTCACCAATGCCGGCGACCGGCGGCTGCAGACGCTGCACCACCAGTCCTCGGGTAGCGCCACGCTGTCGAAGTTCGACTACACGTACAACGCGGCGGGCGAGATCCTGACGTGGCGGCAGCAGGCGGAGACGACCGCGACGCGGTGGGCGTATGGGTACGACCTGGGCAGCCAGCTCGTGTCGGCGGTGCAGCGCACCGATGCGCTGACGACGGTGGCGAAGCGCTATGCCTATGGGTACGACCGGGGCGGCAACCGCACGACCGAACAGATCGACGACCTCGTGACCGGCGCGGCGTTCAACGGCCGCAATGAGCTGACGACGCAGCAGCCGTCCGGGGCGGTCGTGTTCGCGGGCACGCTGAGCGAGGCGGCGACCGTGACCGTGAATGGCCTGCCGGCGCCGGTGCAGTCGGACCACAGCTTCCGTGCGTCGGTGCCGGTCACGTCTGGTAGCAACACGGTGACGGTGGTCGCGACGGACGGCAATGCCAACACGACGACGCAGGCGTACGCGCTGACGAGCAGCGGCGCGGCGAAGACGTTTACGTATGACGACACCGGCAACCTGACCTCGGACGGCACGCGCACGTTCGAGTGGGATGCCGAAAACAGGCTGGTAGCCGTCACCACTGGAACCCACCGCAGCGAATTCAGCTACGACGGACTGGATCGCCGCGTGCGGATCGTCGAGAAGACGAGCGGCACGACCACGCGCGACGCCAGGCTCTTCTGGGTCGGGACCACGATCATCGAGGAGCGCCTGTCCACGGGCGAGATCAATCGCTACCCACCACCGTGAAGTTGTAGGATTGAGGCAGGTGATCGTGGCTCGACCGATCGAGGTCAAGGCTCTGGCGAATTTCCGGATCTGGCTCCGGTACGACGACAACGTACATGGAGAAGTCGATCTGTCCGACCTTGCCGGACGGGGCGTATTCAAGGCCTGGGACGACGCTGCGTTCTTCAGATCGGTGCGGATTGGTTCGCACGGGGCGATCGAATGGGGTAGCCAGATCGACCTGTGTCCCGACGCGATGTACTTGCGGCTGACGGGCAAGTCGCCCGAGGAGATTTTTCCGAGCCTCGGCTCCATCCACGCGGATGCCTGAAGTCTGCCGCTTCTACGGCATCGTCATCAAGATGTACTTCGCCGACCATGCGCCCCCGCACTTTCACGCCGAGTACGCCGAGCACGAGGCTCGATTTGCCATCGACAGTCTCGCGGTCATCGCGGGCAACCTCCCGCCGCGGGCAATGGGACTGGTCGTTGAATGGGCCACGCTGCACCAGTCAGAACTGTCTGGGCTGTGGAGCCGGGCCCGGCAATCGGAGCCTCTCGGCCGGCTTGATCCACTGCCTTAGTGGTAACAGGCGGCATAACCGGCGCGGCGTTCAACGGCCGCAATGAGCTGACGACGGACGGCAACGCCAACACGACGACGCAGGCGCGGGCCGCCTTGACGCGCGGCTCGATGTTAGCTAGATTAGCTAACATGATCACGGTCAACATGCACGAGGCGAAGACGCGGCTTTCCGAGCTCGTCAAGGCCGTCGAGGAGCAGAACGAAACCGTCGTGCTCTGCCGCGACGGCCGCGAAGTGGCCGAGATCCGCCGTCGCGTTAAACGACGTCAGGCGCGCAACCTCACACCGGACCCCCGCTTCCGGGTTGAGTTGGCGCCCGGCTACCGTCCGACCGAGCCCCTGACCGAGGACGAGTGGCCCGACACGATGCGATGAATGTGCTCCTGGATACGTGCGCCCTTCTCGCCCTGGCAGACGGCGAGCTCCCAGACGCCGCCGCGGGCGCGTTACGGAAGGCGCCCGAGGCTTACGTATCGGTCGTCAGCCCTTGGGAGGTGGCGATCAAGGAGGCGGGAGGCAAGCTCCGGCTCATGGAGCCGCCCGTCCAGTGGTTCCGTGGTTTAGTCGACCGGTATGATCTGCGAGAAGCTCCCTTTGATGCCGGCATTGTCTGCGCGGCGGCCGCGCTACCGCTCCTTCACCGGGATCCATTCGACCGGGTGGTCGTCGCGCTCGCACAGGCGCACGGGTTGACCGTGCTGACCTCGGACGAGAACATCCGGAAGTACGCTGGCGTGAAAACGCTCTGGTAATCGGTGCGACCTGACGACTGCCGTTCTCTGAGGCGCGTGTCGACACGACGCGCGCCTCAGCCCCTGATTTGGACCCCACGTAAGTGTTCCCATTGACGCCAATGGGAACCTGACGGCGATGGCACGCGGACCTTCGAGTGGGACGCGGAGAACCGGCTCGTGGCCGTCAACGTGGGCACCCATCGGAGCGAGTTTACCTACGACGGCCTGGACCGGCGGGTGCGCATCATCGAGAAGACGAGCGGCACGACCACGCGCGACGCCAGGTTCTTCTGGGCCGGGCCGCAGATCATCGAGGAGCGCCTGTCCACCGGCGAGATCAATCGCTTCTATCAGGACGGCGAGCAGCACGACGGCTCAGCGCGCTACCTGACGCGCGATCACCTCGGGAGCGTCCGCGAGGTCACCGACAGCACGGGCGCCGTCGTCACGCGCAACGAGTACGACCCGTACGGCCGCCTCACGCGTGTGGCTGGGAGCGAGGACAGCCGCTTCGGCTACACGGGGCACTATGCGCACACGCCGAGCGGGCTCGCGCTGGCGCTCTATCGCGCGTATGACCCGAACCTGGGCCGCTGGCTCAGTGAGGATCCGGAGGGTGGGTGGTGGGTCAGTTTGACTGAGCCGTGCTGCGCGGTTGGCACGCGGCTTGAGCTAACCCACTAGACTCCATCGGAGTCTACGCTCATTTCTGCCGCGGATTGTAGTCCGGCGTTCAGTCGAGAAGCGTAGCGATCTTGGGCGGTGTCAGTGCGAATCGAACGGCAGCTTGGGATTCTCAGCAGCATGCTTGAGTTCTTGCCGTTTCTGCTCCCGCTCGCGTCTCTGCTCGATACGTCCATAGACGAATACTCCGGCAAGGCCAACAAAGGCGGCAATGATCGCTGCCAAGCCAGAGGTGTCCTTGTCGAACGCAATCAGTCCAATGCCGCCGATGGTAGTGACCAGACCGAGAGCGAAAGCCATGGTCTGGCCTCTGTGCTGCCCTCTAACGTTGCCATTGACAACAGCGCTCTCCAGGGATTGACGGTGCTGCATCTGGCTTTCTGCCATCGCAACAATTCGGTCGGCACCGTTGGGGATAATCTGGTTGTACCGTTCTAGTAATTCTGGTGGTGGGAGTGGACCTTGAAAGGCAGAGATGGATGCGCTTACGCGCCGAGCTGTAGACTGTGGCGGTCGAGCAGAGATGTCTAATGGTTTAGCCACCGGCTCAACCTCTAGGAGCTCCCTATTTTGCTTTCGGCGTTTCTGACTCACGCCTGAAGACGTTTATGGCGTCGCGGAATGTCTCGCCGACCATTCGCCAGTCGCAGAAGAGCGCCTTGGCATCGGCGGCTTCGATACTGTGGCTATCGTTGTACTGATCAAATTGCCCACCGAGATCTAGGACTCGCGCGGCACCCGATAGCCATGACGGTGTGGCGACAAGAAAGTCTGGACGCATACGTCACGATGATTATCGTGTGATTGGCCCTACCAATCAAGACATCTGCTCATTTATTGAGTAGATTTACGATTTTTGCGATGCTCCAGACGTGATCCGCGATGCCAGCTTCCATGGCCGGCGTCACGCGGAGCGTCTGATGCACGCGCGCGAAGTTGTAATACATGAAGTAGCGCGCGGCGGCCACCGGTCTGCTCTCCACGGACGTCATTGTTGGTGTCGATGGTTGGCGTGTCCACGATACGGACCAGTACGCCGCGGCGATTCGCCTGGGTTACGGCGACCACGTCGCCATGACGATTTGGCGCGGTGGTCGTTACGAACAGGTGCGCGTCAACGTTCCGGAGCGATGGTTCGGTACGCGCTTCGTCACCTACCGTTCCAGTACGGCCCGCTGAGCCCAGCCGTCGCTATCTTTCTTCCGGTCTGAGGGCCAGCGGCACCGCCGGGGTCACAGGCGCCCCAAAGCTTTGCCATCGGCGGCCCAGCCAGACGGCGTTGGCCACCGAGATGAGCGCCAATACGACGGCCACCGAAGACGCCCCCGCGATGCCGAAGCCGAACGCCGCCATCGGCACGTACGCCCAGGCGCCAATCTGATCGCCGGCGCGATAGACGAAGGTGTCGATGAAGCCCTTGGTCTTATAGCGATCCTCGGGCGAGACCACGGTGAAGAGCACTTCCCGCGCGGGCCGGTTGACGGCGAAGTTGCCGGCACGCCGGATGACCTGAAACACCACCAGCACGGTGACCGTGGGCACCATGCCAAGGACACCGAACCCCAGCACGCTCAGCACCGGCAGAAAAGCCAGCCCTGACACGATTCCGAACGCGCGAAGGAACCAGCCGGTGGCGAAGGTCTGCGTGACCAGCGTGAGCAGATTGACGGCGAGATCAACGGTCGCGAAGAAACGTGTGCGCGCGACGCGGTCCGCGATCGCGACGTCGACCACGGCGGCCTGCTGGAAATAGAGAAACGACGTGAGCACCGTGAAGAGCAGCATCTGCACGGTGATGTTCAGGAAGTACGCGCTCGTGAACGCCCGTCGCATGCCCTCCCAGACGCTGCCGCCCATCCCGATCGCCT
>JBEBGB010001001.1:0-1775 GCA_040081675.1 Vicinamibacterales bacterium | reverse complement strand
TCGAGGTGAATCGGCACAAAAAGGTCCCCCGTGCCGTGCATGGTCAAGACCGGCCGTTGGATCTGTCCGTCGAATGGCACCAGTTCGTCGAACGGGCCCATGTCTGCGCGCACGCTCATGTCCGGCGCCTTCCGCCGCACGGCCTCGTTCAGCCGCTCGCTGGTCAGGCCGAGTCCGGCATCGATGCGATAGCCGTAGTGTTGATTCGTGACCGCGCGGCTCGAGGGCGCGGTGCTCCCGGCGAGCGCCCCACCGCTGATGTTCTCGATGAACCGCGTTCGCAGACCTTCAACGGCAAAGGGGCGCGGTCCACCGCTCAATTGAATCTCGACGCTGGCCAACTGACGGCCCTTGTCGGTGTAGTCGGGAGGCCGTCCGAGCAGCCCCGCCATTTGTTTGACTGTGTCGCCCACCGTGGCGGGTTCCTTGAACTGCAGACCCGTCACCACTTCAGCGGCGGCGCCCACGGCGGTAAAGAAGTCGAACAACTCCGGTCCGGCCGGACACATCGCGAGTCCGCCCGCGAACGCCGTTGGAAACTCGTGCATGCCGAGGAGCGTCACGTGGCCACCCATCGAGGTACCGGTCAAGTACACGCGGCGCGGCGTCGTCCCGCCGTTGAATTTCGTGAACATGTCGGTGAGCGCCATCGTGTCCTGGAGGCCGATGCCCGGCACATAGCCATTGCATCGATAGCTCGACGCGGCCCAGGCAAACCCTTCTTTGATCAAGTGCTCGCGAATGAGCGGCGTGCCGACCCGCAACAGTGAGCCGCGCTCGCCGCCGTTGGTGGTGAAGCCATGAGCGCTGAGCATCAACTCGCCGTTCCAGTTCGTCGGGATCTCGATGCGGTACAACCCACCGTCGTACCGCCCGAAGAAGGCTTTGGCCCCAGGCAGCGCCTCGAATGCGGCTTCGTCGTACTGCCAGGCCTGCGCTGGGCACGCGACTGGCGTCAGGCCAGGACGCCCGACGGTGACGACTGGCTCAGTCCACACGACGGCGGCAAACACGGCCAACAAGGCTGAAGCGACGATGTGCACGCGCATGCGGCGGACTCCTTGGGGGCTTGAATCGAGCGCTCAGATTCCGGCGTGTTGGGCGATGAAGGCCTTGACCATCTCCCGGGCACGGTCGGTCTGCGGCCCCGGCGTCGCGACCCACTCGTGCTCGCATCCCGCAAACAGCTCGTAGCGCACGTCGCCACCCGCGGCCTTGTAGGTTGCGGCGAACCGCTCCTGCACCTCTGGAAGAACGTTGTCGTCGAGCGCGCCCTGCATGATGAGAAAGGGCACCTTGGTGATCGTCTCGTGACGCTCGAGAATCTCCTGCGGGTTGCTCTCGTGGATGGTCTCCCACGGCACGAAGAAGGTCGTGTGGTTCTTCACCATCTCGGCGCGTTTCAACTTCTCTGCATTCTGGAACCGTGCGAACGGATTGCTGATGGGCGACCGCATCGCGACATAGGCGATGGACGCGTCGACGCCAGACGCGCCTGCCAACGGAATCGCGTTGTAGCGCGCGTCAGCAGGGCGCATCGCCAGCAGTTCCGCCACGTGACCGCCGCTCGAACTGCCGTACACGCCGACTCGTGACGCGTTGCCCTTCCACTTCCCCGCGTTCATCTTCAGCCAGCGCACGGCATAGTTGGCGTCCTGCACGCACGCCGGATACGGTGCTTCGGGCGCCACCGTCAGGTCAACGGCGACGACCAGCGCGCCGCTCGCGGCAATCGCGCGATCCATCGGCTCCTCGGCGCCGCGATTTTTCGTGTT
>JBEBGB010001000.1:0-1777 GCA_040081675.1 Vicinamibacterales bacterium | reverse complement strand
CGACAGGTCGGTGCCCTGTACGCGCATGGCGCCCGAGGTGAGCGCGTCAAGGATCGACTCAGGCGAACGCTGTCGTAACGACGCGACCGTCGGCGTGCGCGCGTCCGCGCTCTCGTGACACGAGGCGCAACGTGTGTCGAACACCGCGCGACCATCCTGCGCCGATGCAGGCGTTGCCAGTACGAGCACACAGAGTCCGAGCAGTCTTCTCACAGCGATCTCCAGTCGCAGCGCAGGCGCCGACCGATGTGTGGGGGAACCCGCACTGGCTCTATGTGCGTCGCGACACAACTGCGCACGTCACCGTCCGCCGCCGGTCTTCGCGTCTCGTTCTCGCTGACGCGCGCCCCTCAAGATGTTGCCCAGGGCGTAGTTCGCTTCGTGGCATGCGTACTCGAACATCAACTCGTCGGTGGCCGGCCACGTGTATTCGCCACTCCAGGATGAGGCCCACGTATCCGGATCCTCGACGGTGAACCGGTACAGCAACGTCTTCGCGTCGAGCCGCGAGAACCGTTCGGTCACTTTCATCTTGTCGCTCGAACCGCGGAACCGGGTCTTGTCCGTGAAATTCGTCGTCTCGACGACCAGCGTGTCCCCGTCCCACCTGCCAATCGAGTCGCCCATCCATTTCCGTATGTGTGGCGGCACGTGCTGGCTGTTCATGCGGACGATCCGCGCGTCGTGATCCATCTCGTTCAGGATCATGACCGTGTCCTTCGTCACGACGATTTGATGGAGGTTGTTGTAGAGCACCGGGAGCGCAGGAGGACCTGACGTCGAGCCAAAGCCGAGCAGACAGCGTTCACCGAGCGGACGCCGCTCTGGATCGTCGTAGGCGCCCGCACCCTCGAGTCCAGGGTCGCCGCTCTCCTGTTCGTCCGAGGTCGTTCGCACGACTCGGCTTGCCTGGCGCTGTCTGGCCGCCGCCGTCGGCGCAGGCACACGACCGTTCGGCGGATCGATGATGACCGAGGTGCGCTTCTGCCCGTCCACGATGACGTAGGCGGTGCCGTTGTCGATCCAGAAGTTGTTGTAGCCACCGACATTGCCGGCGGCTCCCGTCGATCCGTCTCCGCCAACAGGCGGCCCAGATCTGTCG
This sequence comes from Vicinamibacterales bacterium, assembly GCA_040081675.1. GTDB lineage: Bacteria > Acidobacteriota > Vicinamibacteria > Vicinamibacterales > CAVVIG01 > CAVVIG01. The sequence goes on along the minus strand of JBEBGB010001000.1, from coordinate 675 downwards.
CCACTGTCCGGCAGGGACAGGCGCTCTTTGCGAGAGGCCACGGCGCCTTCCAGTTGACGAGCCTGCTCGTCGGTCAGCGTCAAGTGATCGCCGAACATCGCCGGGCGCTCGAGCGGCGTCAGCGTCGCCAGGTCGTAGATGCCCTGCAGATCAGGATGACCGTCAGGCGTTCGCGGTATCGGGGCCTGCGTCGAGCCCGGACGCCGCGTCTGGCTTTGGGCCCGCACAGCGCCCTGCCACGCGCCAAGCAACGCGAGCAGGAGGGCAAAGGTTGTCGCCGATGTCAGATGTCGCGCTCGAAGACGCATGTGCATGCTCCTAAGTGGCACAGGACGACCGTATATCTCGGAGGACTATACGGGATGGAGAAGACCTGTCAAGACGAGATAATAGAGCCGAATCAGACCAGGGACAGAGACCCAACGACGAAGGACCGCGTTCACATCGATTCGAAGGCGCGCTAGTATTCCGCGAGCGCCGAACCGGCGCCCTACCAACAACGTCTGGAGACGGAATGCGCACGACCTGGCTGGCTCTCTTTATTGCATTGGTGCCCACGGCCGCCGGCGCCCAGCAGGACGCCGTCCTCGGGAATTGGCGTGGCTCGGTGAAGTCAGCCGGGGGACCCGAGAGCCCCATCGTCATGACGATTGCCAAAGACGGCGCGCGCTACAT
>JBEBGB010000999.1:0-1778 GCA_040081675.1 Vicinamibacterales bacterium | reverse complement strand
TCCCTCCCCGTGAACCGCCGTAACGTCGGTGTGTAACTGCTGGGAGGACATCGTAACCGGAAGGCTTGCGACAAACGCGGCGAGCCGATGCATGTAGAGAAAGGCTGGACGCGCAAACGCGGCGAGGCGAGTAACCACGAACGGACCAGTGACACAGACCCAAGACCGAAGGACCGCGCGCCCCGTCGATTCGAAAGGCGCGGGACTTCGCTGTGCCTATTCGGCTGGCGTGTCGCCCTTCTTCAATCGCTCGCGCGCCTTCTCGACATCGCGGTGGAACACGAAGAGTTTGTCGGCGTTGCCGCCGGGGTCGGTGAAGTCGAGTCGCTTGCCGCCCTTGAGCCTGATGCGCAGGTTCTTCTCGAGATAGTCGACCTCGAAGCCGTCCAGGTCCAGTAGTGCGGACCGAAATCCATCGTCCTTGTCGGTCGTCTCGTAGCGCAGCCCTTGCGGCGTCGCAACAAGGCGGCCCTTGCACGAACCCATGCGGTGTTTGTGTACGACCTCGATGCTCGCGTTGAGACGAACCTCGCGCAGTTTCACGGTGACCTGCTGCGTGCCCGGCTTCACGTCGATGCTCTGCGCCACGCCGTCGAAGCCTGCGGCAGACACGTTCAGTTGATGTGATCCCGCCTTCACGTCCGTCGTCGTGACCGGCGATTTCCCCAGAAAGACACGATCGACGAACACCTGCGCGTCTGGCACGTCGGTTTCAATGCGAAGCGTCACGGCGTCGGCGGACGGTGTCTCGACCGGAGCGGCCGGTGCTGCCTCGGGTGCTGGCGGCGGCGTACGCGGACGCGGTTCCCGTGGTCGGCCGCTCTCAGGCGCCGGTGCCGGAGCGGGTGCAGGAGGAGGCGGTGTCGCACGTGGAGCCGGCGCGGGAGCGGGCCGGTTGGCAGACTCCACTGGTGCGGGCTTTGGCGTTGGCCGGAACATCAGGAACGCGCCCACGCCGAGCACAGCGAGCACGAGCACCGCGATTACAAGCACACGTCGATTCACGAGTCGGCCTCATTGCAAGCACTCGGCCAGGATGGCCGCAGTACGAACATCGGTGTGATCCTACACCGGTGAAGTGCGTCTGGTGCGACGCACGAGCAGACTTGTCGAACGAGCAGACCTCACGGCTTGGGAGTCTGTCGACTGCCCAGATAGTGATGCACGAACCCGACACTCCAATTCCAGGCATTCACGACGAGATACAACGCCCAGAACCCCGGAGCCGCAATGCTGAACGACTGGAGCAACGCCACCAGCTGGTCGGCCGCCGTGTCCGGCCGCCCAAGGTGCAGGCGACCAAAATCGAAGCCCGTCATGCTGATGAGCGTCGCGACGATGCTCGCGACGCTTGCGGCGGGCAACGACCGCAGCAACGGCAACAGGACCATGCTATTGAGTGTGAAGGGGATGCGGGCCGGCATTGTCGCGAACAAGTATTTCGGTTGAGCGGCTGGAGATCAACCGCCGCGTCGACCACTTGTCGACCTGGAAGTGACCGGGAGTCACATTCCTGTTGGTCCTTCGCTGATAATGACCGTGTGGCCGCCAGCCAGTTCGAGCCCGACCCGGATGAAGAGCGCGACCTGTGGGTCGAGGCCGTCGGCAACGTCACTCCGCTGAAGAAAGACCACCGCATTCGCGTCCGCTCGGCGCCTTCTCTGCCAAAGCCAGCGCCAACCGCAGCGCATCGGACACCGCCCGCTCGTTCGCGCGACACCGATCCTGATGAAACAGACGGCGATGCGGGCTACGTCTCTGCTGGAGTCGACCGTCGC
>JBEBGB010000244.1:0-7133 GCA_040081675.1 Vicinamibacterales bacterium | reverse complement strand
CGCAGTTTCTGCAATTTCGCCAGGAGATGCGGACAGACATTTCTGGCATCCGTGGGGAGATGCACGGCATCCGCGACGAGTTGCGCGGGGCGATGGCCTCTGTGCATCACGACCTGGCCAAGATCATCCTGGCAAGTCAGGCTCAGACGCGCAGCGTGCACGAGGATCTCGTCGAGCGAATCAAGCTTCTTGGCGAAGGGCTCAAGGCCCCGTCCGCCGAACCGCCGTCTGACGGCACTCGCGTCAGCGAGTGAACCACAGGTAGCTGCCAACGCCCGCCGTCACGAGTGCGAGTCCCGTGGCGAATGCCGGCCAGAAGGTGAGGTTCAGACGCTCCGCGAATGCCAGCGGGACGAAGAAGGTGAGGCTGAGGGGAACGAGCACCAGCATCTGCCTGGCCATCCTCGTAATGGGCGCGAGGTCAGACGCACGCAGATACATGATTGCGTAGACGGCAAACACCACAAGCGGCACGGCCAGGATCACGTCAGCTGCGCGGGGATACCGACGTGCGATCTCGCTGACAGCGACGACGACAAACCCTGCGACAATGCCGTTCGCAACGAACTTGATCATGTGCCCGGCACGATGATACTCGGCGCTCTCCCACTTACATGTGTCGATAGGGACTCCTGCGGTCACGTCGATTCGGCGAAATCTGCCGTCCGCGAAGCCCCAACGATCTTCCGTCGGGCCGTCTCACGGCCGCGCGGTGGGTGCGGCTACGCACACCCCGTCGCCAAGCCGAGCGCCCGACAGACTTGCTGCATCTTCGCCGCGCTGAGCGTGCCGACGAAGCCCACGAGACGATCCTGCTCGACCGTCTGAACGTGATCGAGGTTGACGGCCGACTCGTGCTTCAGTCCCTCGTCGATCCCAACGTGCACCTCGCTCGGTGCACCGCGCCGTACAGACGTGACTGGCGCCACCATGACTGTGTGTAGCAGCGGAATGACTTCAGACCGGCTCAACACCAGAACCGGGCGCCTTCTGTCCGGTCCCTTGAAGCGGTAGGACCAGATTTCTCCGCGGGCTATTCGGCGGGCCATACGCCCTGGTCCTCCCATCCGTTGAACTCCCCACCGAGCCCCTTCTTGTCGTCGTAGGCGCGCCGATAGGCTGCGCCGACGTCGCGAGCGTTACGCTGACGCAGATAGAGATCGGCGGCACGCCGCAGGACGGCAGACCGCCCGTCGCGCTTCACTTCGGCGTCTTGATCGAGGCGGGCGAGAAGCGCTTCGTCCAGCGTAATCTGTATACACTTCATATACAAAATCATACCGTATCAGGGTGCTGGCACTTATGGTGGCTCAGAAGACGGCAGCGAGCCCCAGAACGGCTGAGGGACCGACGGACAGACCAAGAACCAAGAACGAAGCACCAAGGACGACGCTACGCGAAACCCAAAACCCCCATAGAGAGCGTATTGTCTGGGAATGTCTCAACTCATGCTGGTCGCGGCATCCCTGGCCTACGCCGTTGGCGGTCTCTTCATGAAGCAATCGCTCGGCGTGCAGCGCCTTGTCCCGACGTTGGCGTTCCTTGGACTCTTCGCTTCTGGAGCAACGCTTCAAGCGCTGGGAATGAAAGACGGCGAGATGGGCGTGTCGTACGTGCTGGTGCTCGGCATGGAGGCCGTCGCGGCAATGCTGTTGAGCGTGTTGATTCTTCGGGAGAGTTTTTCGCTGTCGAGACTCGCCGCGACCGCTCTGATCGTGGTCGGGATCGCGTGGCTCAGGCAGACTTAGAGTGGCGCTTCAAGATTAGAGCCCTACCACCGAGGTCACGGAGATGAACGGAAGACACGGCTCACTTTGATCGTAGTTTCCGTGTTCTCAGTTCCGCTCTGTGTCCCCTGTGGCAGTGCCTTTCTTCATTCTGCAGTCAGCTCGTAGCTCGAGAACCCCAGACGATGACTACGAACTCAGCAAAGCGCTAGCGCGGCGCCGCTGCAGCTGGTGCAGCCGGCGCGGCCGGCGTCGGCATGGGCGGTGCCTTCGCGGCCTCCGGCTTGTTCCTCACGCCTGTGCGCAGGAACTCGTTGCGCGAGGTAATGCCCGTCTCGTTGCCAGCGTAGTCGTCGTAATTGACTTCTTCCATCCACATCGCGGTCGTGTTCCCGATGGACGTTTGGAAGTAGAGCGCCGACGAATCGGACGCTGCGCCGTGCCAGTGCTCCACACCGGGCGGTGCGTACTCGGTGTCGCCTCTGCGCAGGGTTCGCATGCGCTCACCGCGCTTCTGCACGCGTCCCACACCCTGGTCGAGCATCATGATCTGGCCGCCGGCATGGCAATGCCAGAACGACCGCATGCCGGCCTGCCAGATGGCGCCTCCCGCAGGCTTGCCATTGATGTTGATGTCGGGTACTTCTGTCGGCGCGTACACACCGGTGGCCTGCACCGGCATCGCCTGTCCGGGGCACGTGCCCGCTGCGGGTGGCTGTGCCGCCTGCCCCTGAGCCTGCCCGGTGGTCTTGTAGACGAGGACAAGCATCACCAGCAGAACAACCGGCAGCAGCATTCGACCTGTCACGTTGGCTCTTCGCATCATTCACATACCTCTCGATGGCACTTCGTCGTGCATCTGCCTGCGAGCGGCGATTGTAGCAATGAACGCCTTGCGGCCGCCCGACGGACCTCTCGGAAACGCCTGAGGCCGGGTCAGCGCCCCGCAACCGCTGGCGCGCCTCTCCTGGCGTTCACCGCAGTCAGCAGTTGGCGACCACTCACGATGACGATGCCCGCGGCAACCAGGGCGGTGCCGACGAAGAGATTCCACTGGACCTGTTCGCCCAGCACGAAGATGCCGAGGGCGAGTCCCACGACAGGAAACACATAGGTGACGAGCGAGGCGCGCGTGGCGCCCCACGCGTTGATCAGTGAGAAATAGAGAACATAGGCTGCGCACGATCCGAGGAGACCGAGCCACACCGTGGCCGTCCACACCAGCGGATGCGCCGGCCACACGACTGGTCGCTCGAACAGCGCGACCGCGACGACGAGGTACGCCTCCGCGAAGATCAAGGTGGTGAACGACTGCGTGATCGGTGAGAGCCCTCGCAGGTAGCGCCTGGTGTACGACGCGGCGCCTGCGTAAGACACTGCCGCACCAGCGACCGCCGCCTGTCCCCAGATGCTGCCCGAGGTCACATCCGATTCGCCGCTGACGAGCACGACGACCCCCACAAAGCCGATGACGAGCCCCGCCAGACGGCCCGGAGTCATGCGCTCGTCGTGCAGCGCGAAGTGCGCGAACACAATGGCGAACAGTGGCACTGTTCCATTGAGAATGGAGGCGAGGCTGGAGGGAATGCGCGTTTCGCCCCACGTGATCAGCGCGAAGGGAAGGGCCGTGTTGATGAAGCCCACCACCGCACAGATCCCAAGCGTCCGCGTATCGCGCGGTATCGTCAAGCGGTACGCGACCATCAATACCGCGAGCCCCGCCAGCCCAAACGCCAGCCTCATCGTCACCAGGAGGAGCGGCGAGAAGGCAGCCTGACCAGCCGGTATCGCGATGCCCAGGAACGGCTCGCCGTTGTTGCCGAGCGCCACTTTGATCCACAGGAACGACGATCCCCAGACGAGACCAAGGAGGAAGAACATCCCCCATTCGCGAAGTTTCATTCGCCAGCATTCTCCCACGGGCCACGAGATCGGCTGGGCGAGCGAGCGCGCGGTTCGGGGTGTTGATGGACCGGGTCTGCCACGTCTGCCGCCGCATGAGGACTCGGCAGATCTCCTTTCACGCAGTTCGACTCTCTTGAACGATAATCGGCCCCGACTTGCGAACCGAACAGGAGCCGAAGATGACGCGACTACGCACACTCGTCGTTTCTGCAGTGCTGTGCTCGGCGGCCTGGACCGCTGCCGCGCAGCAACCCGCGTCTGTAACAGCCCTGCCTCCCGCGTGGGTACCGCCGCCTCCACCGCAGTACGCTGCGCCGCCGGTCACTGTGGTTCGCGCCGGGCGTCTCTTCGACCCGCGGTCGGGCACGCTCCTCACCAATCAGACCATCGTCATAAGAGGCGACCGCATCGTTGACGTAGGCTCGAGCCCACAGATTCCAGCCGGCGCACGCACGATTGATCTCAGCAGCATGACTGTGTTGCCCGGGCTGATAGACACACATCTCCACACCATGACGGGCAGTCCGCTCGTCGGGCCGGGCGGCGCCGGTGTCGGGCCCAACGGACCCGGGCCGGTCGGGTTGAATCAACCGCTGCAGTACCACGCGATCGCCGCATCGGTGAATGCGCAACGTAACTTGTACGCGGGCTTCACGACTGCCGTGGATCTCATGTCGCACGGTGGCTGGTACGGCACGGTCGACTTGAAGAATGCGATCAACAACGGCGTGGTGCCAGGTCCGAGGATGCAGGTGGCTGGACCGGGCATCGTCAGCACGAACAAGGCCAGCGTGCCGTTCCCGCTGCTCGACGAGCAACCGATCTCCGCGCTAGGAGGGCGAGTGGCCAACGGCGTTGACGCCGTCCGCGAGGCGGTTCGCGAGCAGGCACACTACGGTGTCGATTGGATCAAGATCTACAGCACCGAGCAGTACACGCTGAAGGCCGACGGCACGATGACCCACGTGCCCACGTTCACCTTGGACGAGACCCGCGCCATCGTCGACGAGGCGCACCGCAAGGGATTGAGAGTGGCCTGCCACGCCTACGGCGGCGAGGGACTGCGCAACTGCATCACCGCCGGTGTGGATGTGCCGACGCACGCGCTGGATCTGGATGACGCGTCGCTGAAGATGCTGCTCGAGAAGCGCCTGCCCCTGACCGTCACCATGTTCGACTTGAGCATGGAGGACGCGCAGGAGTTCCGGCGATTCGGCAACAGCCGCTGGCGCATGATGGAGAAGAGTTTCAAGAAGGCACTCGCGGCCGGCGTGACATTGCCGTTTGGCAGCGGCGCGGGGCCGTTTCCACACGGCACGCAGGGCGACCAGTTTGCGTACCTGGTGAAGTGGGGGATGCCGTCAGTGCAAGCTCTGCGCTCGGCGACGAACATCGCTGCCGACACCATCGGCTGGTCCGCGGATGTCGGAACGGTCGAGAAGGGCAAGTTCGCCGATCTCGTGGCTGTGAGTGGCGACCCGCTGGCCGATATCACGGTCATGTCTCATGTGCGCTTCGTGATGAAGGGCGGCGAAGTGATCCGCAACGACGCCAAGTAGCTGGCGTTTCGCGCTTGCTCCCGATGCGGCGCTGGGGCAGGATGAGCGCTGCGTTCGGTCCCGTTCGCGGCGAGCGTCGTGTTCTGGTGGTTGGCGACCAGTGTCAGTCTGAGTTGGAGGATTCCAGTGTCTATGCTGCTCGCGTTCTTGCTCCTGGTGTTTCAGGCGCGCACCGCAACCGGTGTGCTCGACAAACCGGACCCGAAGCAGATGGAGACTGCTCCGGCATTGGGATACCACCCGGTTGAGACCGGGCTTTCGTTGCCAGAAGGCATCAAGATGGGCGCCTCGTCCGGCGTCGCCTTCGACGCCCAGGGCCACATGTGGGTGCTGAACCGGGGTGAGCATCCGCTGATGGAGTTCGACGGCACCGGCAAGATGCTGCGCGCGATGGGCGAAGGGATGTTCAACCGTGGCCACGGCCTGCGCATCGCGCCGGACGGGAACATCTGGACGACCGACGTGCAGGGCCACACGGTCATGAAGTGGAGCACCAAGGGCGAGGTGGTGCTGACGCTTGGCACGCGTGGACAGTCGGGGAACTGGGACGAAGCCGCCGGCACACGCTTGCTGTTCGAACCGGCGGACCTCGCGTTCGCGCCAAACGGCGATGTGTTCATCGTGCAGGGGCATGGCCGCGGCGATGGACGGGTGCTGCGCTTTACCAATGCCGGAAAGTTCATCACGAGCTGGGGTGGGAAGGGCAGCGAACCCGGGAAGTTCGACCAGCCGCACTCGATTCTCGTCACGCCACAGAACCAGTTGCTCGTTGGCGACCGCGAGAATCGACGCGTGCAGGTCTTCGACCTCGATGGCAAGTACATCAAGGAGTGGAAGTTCAAGGGCCTGCCCTGCGGTCTGCTCGTTGGGCCCGACAAGCAGATCTATCTCGCGACCGGCTTCTCGGGGCAGATCCTTCGCCTCGACGCCGACGGGAAAGCCGCGGCGATGATGGGGCAGCCCGGTCCCGGGCCAGCGCTTGGCGATTTCGGCGAGGCTCACTACATGGCCATCGCCCCGAACTCGGACATCTACGTCGCCGACACGATCAACGCGAAGCTTCACCGGTTCGCCAAGTAGGCGAACCGACGCACATCGGTTTCGAGAGTCAGATGCCGCAGGCATCATTCGCAACGACCGCGGCGTTTCTCTGCGTGGTGTTTGGTGTCGCCGCTCTGTTTGTCTGGGCGCTGACGCGGGCACCTCGAGGAAATGGCGGTGAAGGCTTCTCGATCTCTTGGGCCGTTGTCGCTGTGGCGCTGCTCGCGGTCTGGCTCGGCGTGCCGGCGGTTGTCGCCGCCACAGGTGCGCTGTCCGATTTCTCGGGGCGTCCGCCTGCAATCGGCATCTTGCTTACGGGCCTTTTCGTCTGCACCACAGCGCTGGCGTTCTCTTCCGCTGGGTCGCGGTTGGTGCAGGGTGTTCCCATTGCCGGCCTGATCGGATTTCAAGTCTTCCGCATACCGGTGGAGATGATCCTCCACCGGCTGCATGTCGAGGGCATCGTGCCCGTTCAAATGACATATGCAGGCTACAACTTCGACATCGTGTCGGGCACGCTGGCGGGGATATTCGGAGTCTGGGCGTTCGTCAGTCGTCCACCAACCTGGGTCATCCTCGGCATCAACATCGTCGGATCACTGTTGCTGCTGAACATTGTCAGCATCGCTGTGCTTTCGATGCCGACGCCGATGCGCGCCTTTCAGAACGGTCCGCCGAACACGTTCGTCGCGCACCTGCCGTTTGTGTGGCTGCCATCGCTGCTCGTACAGGCCGCCTGGTTCGGACACCTGCTCGTCTTTCGCTGGCTGTCGCGGGCGTCGTCGGCTGTGAAACGAGCATGACGTTGCACCGAGGGTTCCCGACCCTCGCGTGAGCCAGGGTCTCGATCAATCTGCCAATCAACGCGAGACGCTCGAGGAGACGATACGTGACCGCCTAT
>JBEBGB010000998.1:0-1782 GCA_040081675.1 Vicinamibacterales bacterium | reverse complement strand
GGTGCGCGTCACAACGGCGTCGGGCACACAGTGGCAGCAGGTGCACAGTGGGTCGAGCTACGCGTCGCAAAGCGAGCTGACGCTGACCTTCGGCCTGGGTGCGGACACGCGCGCGTCGAAGGTCGAGGTCACGTGGCCGTCCGGCAAGGTGCAGACGCTCACGAACGTTGCCTCGAACCAGACGCTGCAGGTCGTGGAACCCTGACGATGGGCGATGGGCGATGGGCGATGGGCGATGGGCGATGGGCGATGGAAAAGCACTAACACGGAGCGCACGGCGAAGAACACGGAGGTCACCGCTGATCAATCGACTGGCCTCAGGCTCTGGGCCTGTCACGCGTGATCTGCAACACGAGCGAAGCGCAGTCTTCGCCGGAGGCAATGCCCACAGCCTACCGCCCATCGCCTACCGCCTGAAGCCGGCGAAACCTGAAGCCCGAAGCCCGAAGCCTGGAGCCCATGATGCGTTCAGTCCCGTGCTTCCCGCGCCTGGCGTGCGAGTTCCTCTTCGATCAGCCGCTTCAGATACTCGAACGGCGGGAGAAATGCGGGCGGCTCCGGCGCGAGGCGACCATTGACGAGCAGGCTTCCGCTGCCGGGAATGTAGTAGCGACGCGTCTCCTCGAGCGAACGGCCGATACGGTCGCGTGCTTCCCCGTTGTCGATACATGAGTCGAAACGTGACCGGTCCGCGCCGACGTCCGAGGCAACTTTCTTGAAGCGCGCCACGTCCAGCGCACCCGCTTGCCCGAGCAAGGCATCGTGGAATGCCCAGAACTTGCCCTGCAGATTCGCGCAGGCCGCAGCTTCGGCTGCAGCAACCGACGCCGAATCGTTCGCCGGAAAATGCTTGAACACGAACCGCACCCGAGCGCCGAACAGCTCGCTCACCCGAGGCACAGTGAGCGCGTCACGAGCGTAGGCAGGGTTCTGGAAGTCTCCAAACAGCACCACTTCGACCGAAGCAGCTGGCGGTCCGATGGTGGGATCGTCGGGCGCATGCTGAACGTCGACGCGAGGCGGCAGCATGAAGATGTCAGCACGCGTCGACACCTTGGTGAGCTCCTCGACGTAGGTCATCTTCGCGAGGTCTGGCTCCACCTTCCTGGACAGCCACTCGCGCAGGGCCGGTCGCATCTGGTCGAGGGTGGCACCACGCGTTCTGCTGCCGAGGCTCTGGTAGAGAGCGGTCACCGCGTTGTCGGGCAACGCCACGGTCCGCTTGGGAAGCTCCGCCTTCAGGAGTGCCTCAACGCTCATTCCACGCGTCGTTGCCTCGCGGGCCAGCAGCTCGTTGTTCACCATGTCGCCGACGATGCGGCGCCGTGCGTCGTAGAGTTGTCGGCTCGCAGCGAGGTAGCCAGTCGGATCGATACGCTGCCACTCGCGATCCACATCAGCTGTGGTGAAGGTGCGATCGCCCACACGTGCCGCAGCATCGGTCGCACCTGGTAACCCGGCACTGACAGTCGCGCCCGGGGCCGGTCCGCTTTGACTCTGCGTCGCGCTCGGCGTCGCGCTCGACGTTGCGCTCGACGAGGCAGCCGCCGGGCCCGCTGGAGCAGGCGGTCCGATTTGTACGTCCGTGGACGCGGTCTCGCCAGGCAGCGGTCCTCGCGTCACTGTCAGCACGTACGATCCCGGAGGAATCTGGTCGACAGGCAGGACCACCACAATCCGCTGCTGCAGCGCAAGCTGAAGATTCAGTGGCACCAGGTCGAGCGTGACGAATGGGCGCACACCGAAACCGTTGCCTGAAATGGTCAGCGTCCCCGCGGCGTC
>JBEBGB010000997.1:0-1783 GCA_040081675.1 Vicinamibacterales bacterium | reverse complement strand
TCGCCCTTGCGATCGCGTTGGGCTTCGGCGCGTATCTTGTCTACAAGGGCAATGTTCGCGAACTGAACTGGGCGCTGCAGTCGCACATCGTGGCGTCGATAGTCGGCGTCGCGTTCGTGCTCCTCTACACGTGGCGACGCACTGGTCTCGAGTTGCCGGGCGTCCGTCGGTACGCAGTCGCCTTGCAGGTTGCCGCGGTGTTCCTGGTGGCCTTGCCACTGGGCGTGACGAGCTGGGTTCGCACACATCCGAACCCGCGCGACCGCATCGTCAATCCGCTCGTGCCTCCGATGACGCCCGCGCACGAAGGCGGCGGACCGACGTCGCCCTTTTTCCCGTCCTCGGCAAACACGAACGTGAACGGCATCATCCCGGCCAATTTCTTCATGGACTCGGAGACGTGCGGCGAGTGTCACAAGGACGTCTACGACCAGTGGAAGAGTTCGGTCCACCACTTCGCTTCGTTCAACAACCAGTTCTATCGGAAGTCGATCGAGTACATGCAGTCGGTCGCAGGCACGCAACCCAGCAAGTGGTGTGCGGGTTGCCACGATCACGCCGTGTTCTTCAACGGACGATTCGACAAGCCAATCAAGGAACAGATCGATACCCCCGAGGCGCAGGCGGGCCTGGCCTGCACCTCCTGCCACTCCATCACGCACGTCGAGGGGACGATGGGGAACGGTGGGTTCACCATTGAGTACCCGCCCCTGCACGACCTCGCCTCGAGCAAGAACCCGTACATGCGAAAGCTGGATCGGTTCCTGACGTACCTGAATCCGGAACCGCATCGTCGCTCGTTCATGAAGCCGTTCATGCGGGAGGACCAGTCGGCCTACTGCTCGGCCTGTCACAAGGTGCACCTCGACGTTCCTGTGAACGACTACCGCTGGTTCCGCGGCTTCAACGACTACGACAACTGGCAGGCGAGCGGGTTTGGCGAAGGCGCCAGGTCTTTCTACTACCCGCCGAAAGGGCAGACCTGCGTCGATTGCCACATGACGCCGATCAAGTCCGAAGATCCCGGCCGGCACGCGGATGGCACTGTGCATTCGCACCGTTTCATCGCCGCGAACACCGCGCTGCCGTTCGTGAATCACGACACCCAGCAGCTGGCAGAGACCGAGAAGTTCCTCAAGTCTGGTTTCATCAGCGTCGACATCTTCTCGGTGTCGCCGATCGACGAGAAGAGTGAAGGGACGCGGATGGTCCGCCGCGTGGGCGAGGCGCCGCAAGCCATGTCCAGCTTTGCGGTGGGTGACGAGGCCGAGGTGCAGCAGCAGGTGACGATTCGCGATGTCGGCCTGGTCGCGGCACCGATCGACAAGGCTGCGCCCGTACTGGTGCCTGGTTCAACCGCGCGCGTGGACGTCGTCGTGCGCACGCGTCGTATTGGACACTTTTTCCCGGGCGGGACGGTGGATGCGCTCGACATCTGGCTCGAACTCGAGGGACGCGACGCGAGCGGCAAGGTTGTGTACTGGAGCGGGCAAGCGGCCGATAACGGAAACGGTCCGGTCGAACCAGGCGCGCATTTCTACAAGTCGTACCAACTCGACGCCAACGGCAATCCAATCAACAAGCGCAATGCGTGGCAGTCGCGTAGCGTCCTCTACGTGCGCCTCATCCCGCCCGGTGCTGCCGACGTGGCGCACTACCGCGTCCGGATTCCAAAGGACGCTGCGGGGCCCATCACCTTCACAGCGAAGTTGAACTACCGCAAGTTCGCGCACTACTACACGCAGTTCGCCTATGCCGGCGAGCCGAAGCCAGGGCAGGACCC
>JBEBGB010000996.1:0-1785 GCA_040081675.1 Vicinamibacterales bacterium | reverse complement strand
GTCGGCGCGAAGAGCGGCATCATTCTGCTGCGTCGCCACCTCCATGAGCAGCGCGTCGATCACCGTGTTGCCCGTCACTGCAATGGTGTCGTCCGCGATACCCTCACGCAGGAGCGCGGCGCGGGCAGCGTCAGTCGGCGCGAAGTGGAGTGCCACCAGAGGGGTGGCCAGCTTGCGGTTCATCTCCTCTGGAAACGGCGACCACATATTGCCCGTCCGCAAACCCGCCTCGACGTGTCCGATGGGAATGCGACGATAGAAGCACGCAAGCGCAGCACACAGCACAGTCGTCGTGTCGCCCTGGACAAGCGCCATGTCGGGCCGAGCGGTCTCGAGCCAACCGTCGATGCCCGCAATGAGCCGAGAGGTCAACCCCGCCAGCGACTGGTTGGGTTGCATGACATCAAGGTCGGCATCCACGTCGATGCCGAACTGCTCCGTGACCTGCCGGAACATCTCCCTATGCTGGCCGGTGGCCACCACTGAGCACTCGAAGTCGTCGGAGGCTCGCAGCAGCGTGACAACCGGAGCGAGCTTGATTGCCTCCGGGCGGGTGCCCATGAAGACGGCGAGGTGTTTCTTGTGCACGTGATGAGGACCGGCAGGCTGATTATTCGGCATCAGCCGTCGCAGTATTTCCTGCCAGCCGTCGAGTGAGGATCTCGCGGCCGACCAGCCACAGGAATTCGGTGTTCGTCATGGCATAGCGTTTCCACAACTTGCGAGGCTCCATCATGAGCCGCCAGGCCCACTCGAAGCCCACGACCTGCACGAGTCTGGGCGCACGTTTCACGAAGCCCGCGAGCACGTCGAAGCTGCCGCCGACACCGATGATGACCGGCACGGACAGTCGCTCGCGATGCACCTGGCACCACGTCTCCTTGAAGGGGCTCGGCATGCCAACAAACAGCAGGTGCGGCGCGCAGGTCCGAATCTCTTCGACGATGGCCTCGTGGGCGTCTGTCGAAAAGTACCCGTCGCGGTAGCCAGCAACGACGAGACCCGGATATCGCTGTCCACAGAGTGTGACGAGCGCATCTAGCACCTCGCGGCGCGCCCCAAGGAAGTAGACACGAAGGCCCTGCTCTGCTCCGGTGAAGAGCAGGTTCGTCATGAGGTCGATACCTGCCACCCGCTCGGGCACCGGCCGGCCCAGTGCCCGGAGTGCCCACACGACCGACATGCCATCGGCGACAGACAGGTCTCCGGCCCGGCAGGCTTCGCGCAGCACAGGGTCGCGTCGCATCATGCACAGATGCGACGCGTTGGCGGTGATGACGATGTGCGAGCTGCGTGGGGCCCTGCACCACGCCAGGCACCGCGCCACAATGGCGGGCATGCGTTCCCGCTCGAACGTCAGGCCAAGCAGCTCGGACCGTTCAGCGCGCGGCACGATCGCCCCCTGAGACTGGAGTCGGATGGGCGGCGCGCCAGACCGATTCCTGTCGAGCGTTCAGTGCGGCCGTCGCCGCCCTCTTCCCGTGCCGCAGGCACGCATGCTGGTACTCCCTCAAGAACCGACGGAACTCTTCATCGTCGTATCGTGGCAGTTTGCGCAGGGCGCTGCTGGCGTATCCCCAGAGCATCGCGATACTGCCGATGAGAAACGGGTGCTGAAGGACCCGATAGGCCGCACTGACGCAGTAATAGAGGGGCGAAGTGCCCATGAAGTACTGACCAAAGCCAGCGCGGGTTCGGCCGGTCCAGATACCTTTCTGACTCGCGCCCTGTGGGCGCAAGTGCACGAAACGCAACGTTTCGTCGTTGACGCTCTCGGCGAACCAG
>JBEBGB010000995.1:0-1786 GCA_040081675.1 Vicinamibacterales bacterium | reverse complement strand
GCCCGGGGCCGTTCCGCTGAAGCAGAACACCGCGCCATCCTGGAAGCAGCGCTCGGCGGGACCGACACCGAAGTCGACTTCAAGGCGTTTCTGCTGTCGATGCCAGTCACGCCGGCGTTGCGGCTGCGCCGGTCGAAGGATCGCGGTCGGCGCGTGGCGCTGTGAAATACCTGCTCGACACCAACGTGCTCTCGGATCTCCGTCGCCAAGGGCCTCGGAGCCGCCGCCTTCGCGAATGGTTCGACGCGCAGCGACCCGAAGACCTGTCTGTGAGCGTGGTGACGCTCGGAGAAATCAGACAGGGCATCGAGCAACTGCGTCGCCGGGATCGACTCCAGGCAGACCACTTGAACCGATGGCTGGCAGCGCTGAGCCGCCACTATGCCGACCGTGTGCTGCCCGTCGACGAGGCCACGGCTGACGAGTGGGGTCGACTCCGCGCCCTCCGGTCCGTGCCGGTCGTTGACTCACTGATCGCCGCCACCGCGCGCGTGCGCGACCTCACGCTGGTGACTCGCAACGGCCAGGACGTCGAGGGCTTTGGTGTGACGGTGATTGATCCCGGCGAGGAGACCAGCCGGACCTGAACCCTTGGTGCACGCGTACGACGACTGACAAGCCTTCGAGGTCGAGTTCATCACCCTCGACGGTGAAACAGCCGCTATCGCGACGGTCGAGGCGTCGCAGGTGCGTCCGGTCAGCGGACGCGAAATCAGTCACGCCCGCGAGATGACGGCCCGCTGAAGTCGGCCTTCTCATTTCTGCGCGTCAATCGGCGGGTGTGGGCGCCCTTCGTCGCCAGGCAGAGGAAACCAGGGCGAGCACCTCAGGCTGGCGTTCCGCGATAACCAACCTCGCAAACCATTCAGCAATGTGAGCAAATGCGTGTGGGACTGCGGGAGTGGCCGTTCGCGCTCGTTCGTCCCATCCTATGCAGGCCTGCGAGCCTGCGCCACCGCTCCTACGTCCGCGCGCGCTGCTTGCGTGGGGGCCGAGGTTCAGACGGAGTGGGAAGAATCGGGACAGGGACCGACACGACGGTCAACCCGTCGATTCCCGTGAAGTCCTTCGGGTTGCAGGTGTACAAGGGCAGTCGGTTCGCGAGGGCCGTCGCGGCGATCATGACGTCATAGGCACGCGGCTTGACGGCGCGGCCGCTCGCTCGCAACGCCAGCGCGACGCGACCAAAGGCTCGCGCCGCAGCCACGTCGAACGGCAACGGATCGAAGTCGGCTTCCGCCTGTTGCACGTGCGATTGGCGCGCCGCTCGTTCCTCGTCCGTCTTTGCCACAAGGGGACCGACGGACAGCTCCGCGAGCGTCACCGTGGTGATGAGCGGCTCCACCGGAAGGAGCGTCTCGTCCTGTATCCGCGTCAGCAGAATCAACGTGTTGGTGTCGAGTACGCCGCGCTCGTGACGTACCCGTGCGCGAGTCGTCACAGCGACCAGTCCAACGTCGCGTCGATGTCAGCTCTGAGCCGGCTGGCATCGATGTACGTCAAGCAACGCCAGCGATCCAGAAGCGCCGTGGCGCGGAGCGGGCGCCGCGAGAGGGGCCTGAGCTCGGCGATGGCGCGCCCATCACGGGTGACCGTGAGCCATTCACCTCGCGCAACGCGATCGAGCACTCGCCCCCCTTCATTGCGCAACTCTCGGACTGTGACTTCGGCCATGTCTCAGCGTATCACCGGTGAGACCTTCAGACAACGGCTGCTCAAACATCTCGCGATTGAACGAGCACTGAGCCCGCGACGCTTAGACAATCGGTCTTCTCTGAGTTCGATC
>JBEBGB010000243.1:0-7173 GCA_040081675.1 Vicinamibacterales bacterium | reverse complement strand
GCCAGGCTGAGCGGCGATGGGAGTGCAGGCGTTGTCTGGGCGGTCACCCGGATCGGCCAGAGCGTCGCCACAACCGCGAGGAGAAGAGCGAATCGAAGGCCTGTGGAACGTTTCATGTCGAATCACCGCATGTGTCATGCACTCCGACCGGACCGGCGGCACGTCGCCGGCCCGAATGATCAACGTCGATGCTTACCGGGCGACGCCGGCAAGCTCCTTGTGCATTGCCGCAGCCGCGGTCGCTTCCTTCGCGGAATCCTTCGAGAGGGTGACCACACGGTCGCAATGGACGGCCGCCTGGGCAATACGCGTGCCCCGATAAGCCTGCGCCATCGCGACGTGATCACTGGCGTCCGCGGTGTACCGCTTTGCCAATGTCAGGAAGTACTCCTGGAGGGCGCGGTGGTCGGCGGGCAGGCTCGCCTTGGCCGCAAGGGCCGCGAGTTCCTCTGCGTTGGGTGCAGTAGCGCCGGCACCAGCTTCGAAGCGGGCTGCGCCACGAGGTACCGGTGACCCCTTACCTGCCGCCAACCCTTCGTGATGCGCCGCGAGCTCACGGAGCGTTCCGGCGGACTGCAGGTTCAGTTGCTCGAGGCGCTTGCAATGATCGGCCGCTGAGTTTGCTGCAGTTCGCCGAATGGGACTTGCGATGAACGCTTGGGCCATGGCGCTGTGGCGCTTGGCATCGGCCGCGTACTGCTCGGCAAGCACGGCGAAATGCACTTCGAGCCGCGCATGG
The DNA here is from genome assembly GCA_040081675.1 of Vicinamibacterales bacterium. Lineage (GTDB taxonomy): Bacteria > Acidobacteriota > Vicinamibacteria > Vicinamibacterales > CAVVIG01 > CAVVIG01. Next base: position 6,434 of record JBEBGB010000243.1, on the reverse strand, counting down.
TCGGCAGGTTCTGCGCGTTTGATGAGTTCCTGTAACTCGAGTGAATTCAGAACGGCCGGTGATGTTGTCTGTGCGGACGCCCCTCCAACGAACGTGAACAATGCCAGCGCACTCACCGACCATGCGCCGAGAGGGATTCCTCTCATGACGTACCAACCTTTCTCGTGACCTCAGTCACAGTCCGCTGCTGTTGTCGACTACCTCTCACTTGACCTTCCGACGGGCTGGCATATCGCCAGCCCGGGATGAGTAGGTCGCTGCTTACCTGGCCACGCCGGCCAGCTGCTTGTGCATCGCCGCAGCCGCGAGGGAGCCATCGGGTTGCGCAGCACTCTCACCGCGATAAACAGGAAGAAGCCAGGCGCCCGGCGATGCGCCTGGCCTATGACGCGAGATTCTCAACCACGACGTTCCAAGACTCCCGCATCCGGGCGGTTCGCTCTTGTTCGTCGCCGATCGATGGCAAGAGCGAGTACCGAGGCCGGACGTACTACTTTGGAGTCCCGCCTCGGTTCTCTTGATGTCACGGAGCGATAGCCTGAACGCTCACGTTACTTGGCTGTTGCCATCTTGCCGTGCTCTGACGCGAGCTCTCGAGCGTCTTTTGCGGCTTCCTTGAGTGATGCCGAAAGCCGGTCACAGTGTTGTGCTCGCATCTTGGGACTACCGGGCATCAGCCGTCCCCCGGTTTGAGGTTTGAGATAGTCCTGAGCCAATTCTGCGTGATCCGCAGCGTCGGCATCGTACTTGGCGGCGAGCGCCAGAAAGTGTTTCTGGAGCTTCGCATGTTCGGCTGGCGTTTTTGCGGTCATCGCCAGTTCATGTACTTCCTTCTTCGTCAGCAAATCGGAAGACTGCTGCGCCAGAAGCGGTACTGAAGCCGCGACTCCAATCACGACCAATGCTGCGATTGCGTAGTTTCGGAATGTTCTCATTGTGAATCCCTTCGTTTGTACTGTTACATTGAACGGCGTCTGGCGAACACGACCGGGTTCGCCCTAGTGAATGGATCTGAAACCTTCTGATTGATGGACCAACCTTTTCTCGTGACCGAAGTCACAGCGACAAACTGCTGTTGCTAACGGCCGCGCGTGTTCCTCACGCGCAGCTGCTTCTTGTATTTCGTTTGAGGACGGCGTTGCGAGCGACGGTCTTACACGCAGACCGATTCGCGATGGAGGGCTTCAGATTCTGAGAATGGTGGGGAGCGGGCGCAGTTCGAGCGACCACTCACGCCCAGGCTCCTGCCCAGGGCGTGTGTCGGTCATCGAGGGGGCAAACTGATAGCGGGGGACCAAGATGGCATGAACCGCGTCGAGCGCGGATACGCTGCGCCGCACGTCTTCTCTGAGGAAAGGCACGGCGCCGAGACTTTGGTTATTGCAGTAAGGGCAGGTATCGTTCCACACCACGCTTGAGGCCGCGGAGGGCTCCCCATGGTGGGATGCGCTCGAACCAGCGGAGGGCTCCCCATGGTGGGATGCGCTCGAGTCGGCCGAGTGTTGCCCGTGGTGGGATGGGCTCGAGGGGGCCGCCTGCGGGTGGCACCAAGCGCTACACAACAGCGCGGCGTTCGGCCCGACTGCCAGTGTCGCGACGATGGAAAGTACAACTGCTCGAAACACGTGATACTCGGTCTCCACACCAGCAACGAGGATGCCACCCAGCGAGCGAGTCTCAAGCGAGGCGTCTTTACGCAAGCTCGCCTCGCTGCTGGGCTTCACCTGGGGGATTTCCCCATCAGGTGCCGAAAATCCCGCAGCCCGTCGTACTACTAGCCGGCCGGTCGATTACCTCTGATGACCGTACGTCGATCCCCGTGCCTGGCGCTGTCCCATACAGCACATCCGACCTCGTGCCGGCACGCAGCCTCCAGGTCCTTCACCGAGGTGATTGGGAGCGCGTGTAATGAAAGGAGCCGTGCTGCGTTATCGAGATATGAACGAGTCAAAAAGAGCGAATACGCCCCTGAGTCAAACGACCAGGCTGAGCATCGTCGGCATGTGCTGCGGCGCGTGCGTGCGCCATGTGACCAGGGCGCTGGACGGACTGACGGGGGTCGTGCATGTCGAAGTTGATCTCGCGAAGAACGAAGCGCTCGTGGACCACCTGTTGGATCGCGTCAACGAGACTGGCTTGGTCGCGGCGATAGGTAACGCGGGATATCAGGCAAGCGTGGTGGCGTTGAGCCGTGAACCCGGCGACCTTGCATGCCAACCGGCGCCCGCGCGACGCTCCACGGGCTGTTGCTGCCGGTAGAGGCTAGTGGAACTCTGACGTTCGAGGACGTTGTCCGGCAGGACCGGTATTATGGATTGATGGACATGTCCTCTGGTTCGGCGCCGGTCGAGACGCTGCTCGAGAATCACCGGGCATTCTTGCGCTACTTGGAGCGTCGAGTCGGAGATCGTGCGCTCGCCGAAGACATCCTGCAGGATGCGTTCGCGAAGGTGGTGGCGCGACCAGAGCAGGCGCCGACCGATGAAGCGATTGTGCCTTGGTTCTACCGAACGCTACGGAACGCAGCCGTCGACCAGTTTCGCCGACGTGGCGCCGCTGACCGCGCATACGAGGCGTTCGCGCGTGAGCTTGAAACTCACGAGACGCCGAGTACCGACATGGAGACAGAGATCTGCGCGTGCGTGTCTCGCCTGGCTGCAACGCTGAAGCCGGAGTACGCGGAAGCGCTTCAAGCAATCGAGGTCACAGGCACACCGGTTAAGGCGTATGCCGAGCAAAAAGGCCTGTCGTCGAGCAACGCGGCAGTGCGCGTGTTCCGCGCCCGAGAAGCGCTGAAGAAGCGTGTCATCGAGTCGTGCGGCACATGTGCGGAGCATGGGTGTGTCAACTGCACCTGTAAGGGCGCGTGATGGATGTGCCGCGGCTGCATCGTTCAGCGCTCGTTCGCTTCCGGCCAGCTAGAATGGCGATATTGAGCGTTCAGCAGACGGGGGATCTCCGAGCATGATGACGCCCACTTTACGCAGAGTCACGTTCACCACTCACATCACGTTTTCCGTCGGCTGGGTTGGCGCGGCCATGGCGTTCCTCGCGCTGGCCGTCATCGGAGTCACCAGCGAGGACGAGCGAACAGTGCGCGGTGCGTACCTCGTGATGGCGCCGGCTGCCTGGTTCGTCCTCGTTCCGTTAGCGCATGCGTCGCTGCTCAGCGGAATCGCCTTGTCGCTCGGCACGACGTGGGGCCTGTTTCGCCACTACTGGGTTGTCGCGAAGCTGCTGATCACGGTCTTTGCGACCGTCATCTTGCTGATTTACATGGGGACGTTCAGACAGATGGCCGGGGTCGCGGCAGACCCAATTGTGGATCTGACGCTCGTGCGAAATGCGTCGCCGATCGTGCACGCTATCCTGGCCTTGATCCTATTGCTTGGCGCAACAGTGCTGGGAGTCTACAAGCCGTTCGGCATGACCCCTTATGGAGAGCGCAAGCGTGACGAGCAGCGCCAGGCGGTCTCTGCGACCACTTCAACAAGGCCAGGGAAAGCGCGTGCTGTCGACGCTGGCCCTACACCGTGGATTTACGTGGCCGGCATAGTCGCGATCGCTGTCGTGCTGCTGTTCGTCATCCTGCACCTGACGGGGGAGACTCTGACTCACCACTAGAAGTTCCGGTCTCACGGTTCGCTGCGCACGTATTTCCGTATGGGTCGAAGTCGACGACTGTGAGGATCGCGTCATGCCTGATTGCTGCGAAGCGAGCGTTCACGTTCGCCGCCAAAGCACCGTGCCCGATTACGGGAACATCAGGCAGTCGAGTTCGACTTCAGACGGTGAAAGCGATTCTTAGAGACTCAAGCCCGCAGCGTCCGCCATAGGTTCTGAGATCCGGCATCACCAAGATCGACTTTCGACGTCGCCCTACACCTCGCTGCAGGAGGCCTTGGACGGAGTGTCTTCGTGCACACGTAGCAGCAAGTCTCAGTGCCATCCTGGCCGCCCATGAGGGGTCAGGCGGCCGCCGTCGTGATGCTGCAGTGAGTCTTATGCTGGTCTTATGCTCGTTGGCAGAATACGAAGATTTACTAGTAATTCTCGAAATTGTGACTCGGTTCGGGACCGAGGGGTCGGAGGTTCGAATCCTCTCGCCCCGACCATCTTCCTCTCAATCCTTAGCAAATCCTCACAACGCAAATCGGCATGACCGGCGATGGTCGGTCATGATCGGCGGTTTGCGGCGTCAGATCGTTATGCTGACGTTATGCAGAGGATCGCTGAAACACCCTGCAAACAGCTGACGAAGTCGCAGTCGCGCGACGCGAGGTCCGTCAAATCGTTATGCAAGGGCCTCACAACTGGCCTACAAGTGTGATTAAGTAATCCGGTCACTCGGTTCCTGGCCTCTTTTCCTCCCGCAAGCGCCCATCCGGGCTCCTCTCGAGATCCTGTCAAGGTCATTCTTGTCGCGCGAGGACGACTCCACGCGATGCCAACCCGTTTCACCGGAGTTCGGTGCGGAGCCGTATTGGAACGACCCCTCAGAACCGGTCGTACGATGCGCTCATGTCTCAACTCGAGAGGGTGTTCGACCGGCTTCGAGCGCTTGACGAGCGCCTCGCGCGCCTGCGTGCTGAGAAGATTCGCCTTGCCGCGTGGGCCTGGGCTGCTTGAATGACGCTTGTTGCTGCTTCTGAGATAGCTCGTGCTTGCGTTACCGCCGCCGCGTCATCGGTCACTCGCTTCGCGTTCGTTTCCGCTTCGCTCCTAGCTGTTTCGATGATCGCGAAAGACGCGCCCGCCTTCCCTTGGCTGTCTCGTATCGTGGCCAACACTGCCTCTGCAGCTGTTTTAGCCTCAGTTGCGGCGCGCAGTTCGCTGTCGGCGGATTTCCTGGCGACTTCGATCGCTTCTGCCGCCGCGAGCACGTTCTGCTTTGTCGTCGTCAGCCAGTTCGCGTCGGCATCGACGGTCCCCTTGAGCTGGGCAATCGCTTTTGCGTGTTCCTCGGCATTCTGCTTGGCATTGAAGGCGAAGCCGCTCTCGCTGTTTGCCTTCTGACTCGCCAGTTCCGCGGCGGTCGTTGCTGCCTCCAGTCGGTTCCTTAGGTCCAAAATCGCCGCTGAGACGGCGTTGATGTCGATTGCCGGGGAGATTTCGGGGTCGTTGTTCTGATCAGGCATGTAGGCTCCGAAGGCTCCAACGAAGAAGCACGCTGGTGAGTCGCGAATTTGGGAGGCCGCCATTATAGGGCCAACCTGGCAGTCGAAATCGGTGGCTGCTAGTCACATACAGAGAGCCGATCGCCCTCGGATGGTGCGATAATCGCACTCGAGGCTGAGATGTCCACCACCGTCAAGGGTATCTACAAGAACGGCCGGATAGTCCTCTTCGAGACGCCTGCCGGCATCGAAGAGGCCGAGGTTGAGGTGACTTTTTCCGCCACCTCAGCAACCGCCGATCTGGCTGAGCGAGAGGCCCGGAGGAAGGCGCTGGTCCAACGACTCCGAGACACTGGCTTCAACCTCGGAGGCGCTCCCTATCCCACGCGGGACGAACTCCACGACCGCGGTCGATAGCGATGTCTCGGGCGCTCGTTGACACCAACATCCTGGTCTACGCGCAGGATTTGGATGAGCGGGTGAAGCGGGCAGCGGCGATCGAACTTATCGATCGCCTGACTAGCATGAACGAGTTCGTCGTGAGCGTGCAGTGCCTGAATGAGTTCGCCGCTGTTGGCCTTCGGCGGGGATGGTCGATTGCCGAGGTGGGTGCTGCGGTGGAAACCTGGTCGGCGCTCGCGGACGTTCTGCCTATCACTAAGACAGCAACTACACAGGCGCTAGCTGCCGTGGAACGTCACGGGCTCGCGTTCTGGGATGCCGTCATCTGGGCCACCGCTCGGGAGGCAGGCATTTCCGTGATCGTAACCGAAGACTTTCAGAGCGGCCGCCAAGTCGAAGGTATCCGCTTCGTTAACCCGTTTCAGCGCGGCGACCAGGTCGATGAGGGCTGAGTGAAGGAACTTGATCGAATCGTCCTGACCACCGCTGTGCCAGGTGAAGACCTGGAGTCCGGCGACGTCGGCACGGTGGTTCATGTGTACGCGGACCGCAAGGCATACGAGGTCGAGTTCATAACGCTTGACGGGAAGACCGCTGCCGTGGCGACTGTGGAGGCGGCCAACGTCCGTGCTATCGGACCGCGGGAGATCACGCACGCCCGCGAGCTAGCCGCGCTGAGCGACGCCGATCGTTATGCTGACGTTATGCGGTGACGAATTGTTTCCGAATCGGGTCTGAGAGTTTATTCTTCGTCTCGGTTCGGGACCGAGGGGTCGGAGGTTCGAATCCTCTCGCCCCGACCATTCTTCCTCTGTAGATCCGTCGACACTCAAGGCGGAAAGCCGCGCGGTGCCCTCCGAGTGGGCACGCCTCCACCTCATCTCGACAAACCCCAGATAGTTCGCGCTGGCGGGT
>JBEBGB010000994.1:0-1793 GCA_040081675.1 Vicinamibacterales bacterium | reverse complement strand
TGATGCGACTCATCGCCACAAGTTCAGTGACCGCGGAGCGAGGACCAGACGCGCACTTCGATCAGGAACCATCCGCGTGCCCCGTGCGGTGCCGCCACGTGAGAAGAGTGGGCCTGCCGGCCCTCGTAGTGAGTCGACCGCTGCCTCGACTCGGATGGTCGCAACAATCTCGCGGACTCGCAGGAGGTCGGCGTCGTAGCGATTGGGATTCAGGCTGTCTGGACACCAGGGACCGTCCGCCAGCGACGCCGCAGGGAGCGGCACCAGGACCGGGCCCGCAGACAGCGCTGCAAGTCGAGGCGCCACTGCGCCGCTCTGCGCACGAGTAAACGCGCAGTTCTCGCCAGGCGGGTACGACGATGGTTGAGCGCCTGGCGGCGGCGGTGACGGACCATAGGTCACCCGCGGAACCACGGGATCGGTGCCAAGTACCGGCGCCGGGGGCTCGCCTTCTCCGAGGTACTGGAACTGCAGGTCGACGAGGTGGTCGATGACCGGGACGTCGGATCCGCCAGCGGCCTCGTAGCGAACGAGTCGTGCGAAGCCTGCGGCCGGATCGTCTTTGAACATATAGGTACGAACCGCAGCTTCTGCAATTGTCGACTCGACCGCCGGATGCACCAGCGGGGCGTCGCGCAGATTGTGTTGCAAGGTCAGTGTGCTCCCCGACACTGATGTCACCGAGAAGACATCCCACGCGCCAGAGTCGCTGAGAACCACCACCGTCGTACCCGTTTGGAATCCGCACGACAGTGCCCCGCTGCGGCAGCCAGCACCTGGAACGAATGTCGCGACACCTGAAGCCGACGCGAGCGGCGACGCGAGACGCGCCTGTGGAGCCGCCGGGGAGACAGACCAGACGGCAATCCGCGCGGGGTTGACCGTGCCGGCGGTATCTGGGCTGATGCGGCCGACTCGCATTGGGAACACCGCCGCGGCCGGCAGCGGCGTCGTCTGGTCCGAGCCTTGCGCAATGTAGGGAGTGCTACCTGCCACGAGCAGGTCGCGCGACAACGCATCTGTCGCGGCACGCAAACGCTGCTGCACGTCGGCAGCCTCGGGTTGGGTCTGGAACGCGCCGTTGGCCGGACCGACGAGAGCGAACACAACAGCGGTGAGCACCAGCGTGATGGCCAGTGCGATGACGAGCTCGACAAGGGAGAATCCGCATGTCGAGGCAGGCGCATAAGCATGCCACCCGCTTGTGAAATGCAAGGTGCGCGGGGCCCGACGCGTCACCGTGCCCTCCGCGTCCGCATGTCCATCAGCCACGCGCCGTTCACAGCGCGCGCTGAGGCAACCGTCGTCGCAGCGCTCGTGGTGCCTGCAGGAACGACGGCCACCTGTAGCAGCAATGTGTCCTGCGGCGCGCTCATGGCTTGCACGGCCCAACGGCGGACCCACGCCGCGCCCGCGGGAGTCGTGGTGCCACCGCCAAGCCAGCGTCCCTCGGCATCCAGGAAGTCGACGTACCCTTCGACATTAGCCGCTAACGTGTCGCCGGGTGACGCGCCAAGGCCGGGGCCGCCAGTTCCCGCTGGCATGGCCAGAGTCAGGTTCGACGACCAGTCGCTCACTGGAACGACTGCCGCGTCGCTCGTCCACGCCAAGGCGCGGAGCTGCTCCAGTCTCTCGACCGCCGCACGCTGCGCGACGTCGGCCTGACGAGCGACCTGATTCGCGCGACCCGACGCCAACGCCAAAGACGCCAGGCCTGCACCGCCAACGGCCAGCAACGCCACAGCAATCGTCACCTCGATCAGCGTAAAGCCGCGTCCTTCGTATTGGGCGGC
>JBEBGB010000993.1:0-1794 GCA_040081675.1 Vicinamibacterales bacterium | reverse complement strand
CCGTCGTCGGCGCAGCGACGGTCAGCTCGCTGAGAGAACCGGAGTAGTCGCCCGGTGGTCTTCCCATTCGACACAATCGCTATCAGTCGTCGCCCCCAAGAGTCGAGGGCGTCTCGCTCTTCGCGGTTGTAGCCGTGACGGTCGTACACCGCAGTCACGCCAGTCTCGACGTGGTTCAGAATCTTCGAGACCACAAGGCGAACCGGCGGCACACGAGGATTCCCAGCACGGACCTGGACAAGCACAGTCGCGGGCTTGTTCGTCGCTGCGACGCAGGCGTGGATAGACACTCGGCGGCTGGTCATTTCCGCGGGACTCCATCCGCAACTGCGCATCCGCGGGCAGTGCCCAACCGAGGTCCTCTTGCCCTCAGACAGGCTCAATGCGACGATCCCGCGGTGAACATCCTGCAGCGCCGCCCGGCGCCCCCGCTGGACAGGTTCGTGGACTCGCTCTGGGTGTGCCACAACGAACCGGCCCCTCGCACGTTCGAGCGTGTGTTGCCGACTGGTGCCCCGCAGCTCGTGGTGAACCTGGCGGAGGATGAAACGCGCGTCTACCGCGAAGCACAGCATGGGCTCATCTGCGTGACGGGGCCGGGCAGCATCCTCTCGGGCGTGACGTCGCACGCGCAGATCATTGACACCGACGAACAGGCATACGTAGCGGGCATCGCCTTTCGGCCCGGCGGCACCGTGCCGTTCATTGCACACCCGGCGCACGAACTGACTGACGCGGACGTGTCACTCGACACGGTCTGGGGACACCCAACCACGAAGCGCGTGCGAGAGCGGCTGCTCGGCGCCCGCTCACCCGCCGCCGCCCTTGACGTGCTCGAACGGTTGCTGTGGGACGTGTGGCGAGACCGCGGCTCGCACCCGGCAGTAGCCTACGCGCTCGACCAATTTCAGGCGCGTCCTTCTGTGGCACGGGTTGCCGCTGTGACGGCCTCGGTGGGACTCAGCGAACGGCGGTTCATCGAGCGGTTCAGGTCCGAGGTGGGTGTGACGCCCAAACGCTATTGTCGGCTCCTACGGTTTCAGCACGTCGTCGCGGCCGCGCACACCCTGCGCGACGCGGACTGGGCCGACGTCGCGAGCTCGTGTGGCTACGCCGACCAGGCGCACCTCATTCATGAGTTCCGGGAATTCTCGGGCATGACGCCACGAGCCTACGAACACGGCAAGACGGCGTTTCAGAACCACGTCAGTTTTCTACAATCCTGACGCCCGAACATCGTCCACACTTGTGCCATGGCTGACACGATCGACACGTACCGCACCATCACTCCGTACCTCATTGTGGCCGATGCCGATGCCGAGATTCGCTTCCTCGAAGCGGCGTTCGGCGCCACAGTCACGTCGAGTCAACGACACGCCGACGGCAGTGTGATGCACGCCGAGCTCGCGATCGGGAACTCACTAGTCATGCTTGGTCAGGGCGCCGGTCAATGGAAGCCCCGGGAGGCCGCGTTGTATGTGTGGGTTCCGAACTGCGACGCGACCTATCGGCAGGCGCTCGATGCCGGCGCGGTCTCGGAATCGGCACCCGAGGACAAGCCGTACGGGCACCGCAACGCCGGCGTGATCGATCGGAATGGCATCATGTGGTGGATTGGTTCCCCGATCGCCCCAGCCTGATTGGCGCGGACATCGACGCTCGCTAGCCCTGGCTCCTCGCGACGCGCAGCTTCGCGGCTTCAGCGCAGGAGCTGACTGTCGTGAAGTAGCGGGCAACTGATTCGCGGCCCACCTCGAACGGATTGGCCTCGCCGGGTCGCTTTCGCCCGGCAGC
>JBEBGB010000242.1:0-7196 GCA_040081675.1 Vicinamibacterales bacterium | reverse complement strand
GTCTATCCGGCCGATCAAGCGCATCACCCAGTCCACGCCGACCCTTGAAGGCGCCGGCGTCCACCTGCATCGGGGCTTCGGCTTCGGCAAGACCTCGGATTTCGATCCGTTTCTCCTGTTCGACGATTTCCGGAACGACAATCCCGACGAGTATCTTGCCGGCTTCCCCTGGCATCCGCATCGAGGCATCGAAACCATCACGTACGTGCTGGCCGGGTCCGTCGAGCATGGCGACAGCCTTGGCAATCGAGGCAGCCTCGGCGCGGGCGACGTGCAGTGGATGACCGCGGGCAGCGGGATCCTCCACCAGGAAATGCCCCAGGGCGATCCCAAGGGGCGGATGCACGGCTTCCAGCTCTGGGCCAACCTCCCTGCGTCACTGAAAATGACCCCGCCGCGCTATCAGGACGTCACCGCTCGCGACATTCCTGAAGTCGTCGATGACGATGGCACGAGGGTGCGTGTGGTGTGCGGGAGCTTCTGGGGCAAGAAGGGACCCGTGGAGGGTGTGGCCGCCGATCCGCGATACATCGACGTGTCAGTGCCACCCGGTCAGCGGAAGGTTCTCGAGGTGGAGACGTCGCGCCACGCGTTTGCGTATGTCTTCGCGGGTTCCGGTACGTTCCGCGATGCATCGGCGCCGCGTGCCGTCATGACGGACATTGTGGGGAGCGGCGCGGCTGCTCAAGCGGTTGACGAGGTGTCGAATCGCTCGCTCGTGCTGTTCGACCGCGGAGACGAAGTTGTCGTGCAGGCCGGCGACGCCGGCATTCGGTTTCTGCTTGTATCGGGCACGCCGCTCGAGGAGCCGGTTGCCTGGTCTGGACCGATCGTGATGAACACGCAGGAGCAGTTGCAGCAGGCCTACGACGAACTGCGGCGCGGCACGTTCATCAAGTAGCGGTGATCGTGACCGGTCCTCATCCACGATTGCGCTAAGCTTTTCGCCACGCGCCCGTAGCTCAGTTGGATAGAGCACCGGCCTTCTAAGCCGGGGGTCGAAGGTTCGAGTCCTTCCGGGCGCGCCATTCGAGTCTGGTCCATTCCGGACACATGGGCGTCCGTCCCATTCCATCGCCGGCCTTCAGAGACAATCAGAATGCGCATGGCAGACCGCGTGGCAGGGGTGTTCGCGTGGCAAACCGCGTGGCGGTTCTGTTGAGCGATTCGCGTAGGGACTACATTGCTGCAGTGCGCGATTGCGGTGCGAGCCTAGGAGCTAGTGGCCGCGAGGCCATCGGGGTTCGAGTCCGCGCTTCAGCACCATCAAATCTCTCCAGACTTTACAGATTGTGGTTCTCGGAATTCGCGTGGGCCGCGCTCGCCTACACGTCACGGCCAAGGGCTCGTGCATCCTTCAGCAATTTCTCAGGAATGGCCGGGAGTGTTCCGGCGTCTCGCTCGAAGTTGCGCAGCAACTCTTCAGCGTCCTCAAGGAATTTCGGCAGGTCCGGCATCGCATCCACGGCAAGCCCAACTTGACGCATTCCGGGGAGCCTCCTCTCGTGGTCTTCCGCCATCGACTGATACTACGCCCGAAATGTGTCCGGATTGCCGAGACCCCAGAGCAAACCTTCGAGACACCACTGCTCTAGTCCCAACTGCAACCGGTCGTCCTTCAATGCCTTTGCAGGGACTGTAGGACCGGCCTTTGCGAATCGAGTCGGCTGGACAACGTCGTGTGGCGCAATAACTGTGGCTACGTTCCAACTCTCCTTCTCATTCTTTGCACCTTCGATGAACCCCTTGCTGTTTGGAGCATCGTCGCTCGCCCAATCGCGGTTCCGAAACATCGAAGCTAACACCTGTAGGGCCAATCGAGGACGTCCCGCACCGAGAGCCGCAGACCAATCAATCATCTGGTCGAGCGCTCCCGAAAAATGTCAACCGGAGCGGCGGCATGTCCCGCTAGACGTCGCGGACAACCAATTGCGCACTTACCGATACAGCTTGATGTTCAAGTAGCCGAAATCCTTTGGATTTGGAAACGACCCGTCCTCGCAGAATACTTTCCACCAGAAGATCAGGTTGCCCCATTCCGGGCGCAGCCCTGCCCACGTGATGGTCAACAGCTCGCTCATGATGTTCGGGTAGACCGGCTCCTTCCGGTGTCCGCGGTAAATCTTGCAGACTTGGCCGACGACAGCCTGTAGTTCCACTTCCTCAATTGCTCCTGCGGGGAGGGTGATCGTCAGGTAGTCGCGGTACTCCTCAGGAACGATGAACTCCCAGTTGTACTCGCTGATCGACTTGCTGCCCTTGTTCTCGACGTATACCCGCGCCAGAACGCGACCATCCCGAATCGGAATGCCCTGGGTGATGGACATGTCGGCAACTGCACGCCGAGCCAACTGCTCCCGGAGGATCTGGTGCTGGGTTTCTGCGATCTCCCCTTGGCGCTTTGAAATTGCAGCTTGTTCCTTTCCCAACCTGATAGCAAGGTAGGCGAGGAACGCGCCGAGACCCCCGACGATAAGACTCACCACGTCTCGGATCTCGAATGCCCCGACCTGCAGGTCTGGTAGCCAGTCCATCAGTGCGCGCCACATGTCGCTACTCGAGCTCCGTTAACGAGTAGCTGGTACTTCGACCCGCGCCTGGATTGCGGACTAGGACCCCGCGCTCGACGAGGTCGAGGATGTCGCGCAACGCTGTATCCGGAGAACACTTCGCAATCACTGCCCATTTCGACGTCGTGAGTTTGCCTTCAAATCCGTCGATAAGCCGGTTCAGCATCAGCCGCTGACGTTCGTTGATCTGTGCGGTGCGCAAGGCCTGCCAGAAGCGTGCTTTTCGAAGGACAGCTGCAAGTGTCGTCTGTGCACCATCGATTGCGCGACCGAGGCACGCGAGGAACCACTCCATCCAGGCGGTCACATCCATCGTTTCTTTCTGCGTGCGCTCGAGGATGTCGTAGTAGTCGTTCCGCTCACGGCGAATCTGCGCTGACATGCTGTAGAACCGCTGAGGGCTGCGCTCCGAGCGGGACAACGACAGATCCGCAACCGCTCTCGCGATACGACCATTGCCATCGTCGAATGGGTGGATCGTTATGAACCAGAGGTGCGCAAGTCCGGCGTTCAACACTTGGTCAGCGACTGCCGGACCACTACCTTCGTTGAACCAGCGCAGAAACGCGCTCATCTCACTACTGACGCGCTCGGCTGCTGGACCCTCGAAATGAATGTGTTCGCTTCCCACCGGTCCCGAAACAACCTGCATGGGACCGGTGCTGTCGTCACGCCATGCGCCCACGCGCAGCTTGCGCATACCGCTTCGGCCGGTCGGGAACAGTGACGCATGCCAACCAAAGAGCCGTTCCGGCGTGAGCGGTTGCTCGTAGTTTCGCGTCGCATCGAGCGTCATTTCGACAATGCCTTCAACACGGCGGTCCACGACATCAACGCCGGCCATATCGATACCCATTCGACGGGCGATGGATGAGCGGACTTGCTCGACGTCCAGCGCCTCGCCTTCAATCTCGCTGCTCTTGACGGTTTCTTCTGTGAGCGCTTGGAGTGTGGCTTCCTGCTGAAGCGGGAAGCCCAGCGCCTCCATTCGCCCAATCAGCCGCCCTTGTTGATGGCGGACGGTTGCGAGCGTGCCGGCAAGGACATCCTGATCCCAGCTGAAATTGGGCCAGTCCGGCCGTTCATGAATGTAGCGGACATTTCGCCGCATAATGTGCGGTGATTATAGCGCTAATCACCGCACCATTTGCGGTGAATGTGAACGGCGATCGCCGCAATTCGGCTTTCCTTCGTGATATATTCGCCTTTCCGGTTCCACTCATGCGGAGACGTCCACGATGACTGGCACAGTCCACCCCTCGGACAACAGCCGCCTCGCAGACCTACTCCTCGATCCTCGAGAAGCGCTCGACGTCGAAATCAAAGGCTGGCTAGACCTTGCCGGCAGCGAGGAGCACAAGGCAACGCTCGCAAAGGCGATCCTCGCGCTCGCAAACCACGGTGGCGGGTACATCATTCTTGGTTTCGACGAGACCGACACCGGCGTTGCACCTGCCTCAAAACGACCCGTTACCTTGGACTGCTATTCGCAGGACGCGATAAACGCAATCGTTCAAAACTACGCGGAGCCGCCCTTCCACTGTTCTGTCCATCACGTGGCGCATCCAATGTCCGGCGTGCACCCGGTAATCGGTGTACCAGGAGGACACCGCGTTCCGATCCGGGCGAAGCGCGCGGGTCCGAATAATCAGGTAGTTCAACAGCACGCTGTCTACACGCGACGCCCCGGGCCAAAGAGCGAGCAGCCACTTAGCGCGCGTGATTGGGACGAACTGTTCGCACGGTGCCTTGATGCACGTCGCGATGAGTTGCTCGATCGCATTCGTGATTTGCTAACTGGGAAGCCTTCGGCGGACAACAGCGTCGGTCTACCAAGACTGGATCAATGGGCGGCAGATTCGCTGAACATTTGGCAGAAGAGACTTGAGACACTGCCCGCGGACAGCCCTTCACGATGCCCGCACGGGTTCTTCACGTTTGCCTACATATTCGATAGCGTCAAACGCCTGGGGTTTGCCCAACTCCGCGACGTTCTTCGTGATGCCCCGAGCCTAACCGGCTGGAACGTGTGGTGGGTGCCGACACGCCACGCGATTTCCCCTTCAATCGTCGACGGTGCGATCGAGTGTTGGCTTGGGGGCGATACCAGCGAGCACCAAGACACCCGCGATGCCTCTCACTCGGACTTTTGGCGTGTGTCGCCAGACGGTTTCGCGTTTCTGTTGCGTGGCTACCAAGAGGACGGAGAGCACGCCGCACGAGCCGGAATAAAACCTGGCACAGTTATCGACGTGACCTTGCCGATCTGGCGAGTAGGTGAGGCCCTGCTGCATGCCGCATATCTCGGCAGCCGCCTAGACGCCTCCGCCGTGTCGTTTTCTGCGCGCTACACCGGGCTCAGCGAGAGAAGACTCACACAGTGGACGGATCCGATGTCCTACGCTTGGGCAGCAGGCACTTCGAAGGAGGACACGGTTGCTGGATCGGCTCACGTTTCGCTCGAAGAGATCGGAGCGAACCTGGTCGAGATCGTTCAGTCCGTTCTGTCGCCCTTCTACGAGCGATTCGACTTCACGCGCTTGCCCGCGGAAGTTGTTCAACACGAGCTCAACAAACTCCGCAAGCGCGCAGCCTAAGGCTCGGTGGACCCTCGGGACTCGAACCTTCTACACGATGATTCTCTAACTTGGTGGTGACACGCGACCTCTGGGTGCAAGCCTCAGGTCATCATCGCTTTAGCAGGTTCGAACTCCTCCACGCGCATGCCCTGGATTCCACTAAGTGCACCGCTTTTTGGAGACATTGTGGAGACGACGCGATGGTACCAGCCGCGGTGTTCTGATCCAATCCGACCGACGCCGCTTCCAGCGATACCATTAGAAATCGTGAACAGGAACCAGCTTGCCAAAGCCGTTGGCTACTCCGTCCGGCTTCAGCCGGCTGCCAAGGGCCCCCTGGGCGAAGCCGTCGATGACGATTGGTTGATCATTGCTGTCGGTGACGACATGATCACGCTTGAACACCAACTGAGCCAGCGACGCGCTCATATCGGACTTGACGGTGTTTACAGCTACCTCACTGACGCACACGGCCGGCGAACGGCAGACGAGAAACGCGGCTTCCTGCAGCTGTTCATGCAAGTAGCGTTTTGCTCCGATGGAACAGTTACTGTCACGCCGCTGTTCCCGCCACGCATACCAGGAGTTGAACTCAGCCCGATCGACGCACAGACGTCCAGGCTGGCACGACCCGACAGTGGTCAGCGTATGCGACTCGGAGCCGCGCAACGTGTATTCGCGGTCGCGATGCCTCACGATCTCGCGCTCGAGCCCGCGCGGCAGATTCATGTCGCGAGTAAAGACATCACGCGGGTCGAAGCTGCGCTCGCGATCATCGCGGTCGCGCTCGTCCCAACGCGCCTCCTCTCGGTTGTGTCCGTATCGATCGTCGTCGCGGGAGTCCGTGTCACGAGGGTCGAAATCCATAGAGCTGCCCTCCGGCAGTTCAGTAACTTTTTGTCGCGATAGGGGTCGAAAATGGGCGGGAAGCCTGCGACCCGATTGATCGAAAACAAAGAGGTCGATGGCTGACAAATCGCGGACGTACGGTAGCGTCCTCCTTTCGCCTTGGGTGGTCTGGGGCTTGACCGAAACGCAACAGAATCAGGGGCAGCGGCTTCGCGCTGCCCACGGTTGCCTCCTTTCGATCAACTTCTAAGCCGGGGGTCGAAGGTTCGAGTCCTTCCGGGCGCGCCATTCGACTCGGGTCCGTTCCGGACACATGGGCGTCCGTCCCAACCCGTCACGGGTCCTGTCCGCAGCGATGAACGAGCGTCGCGAGCTGCTACCCTCGGTGGCCTTCTTGAGGTGCGGATCCAGAGACTTCAGCCTCCCCTCATTACACGGTAACGGCGGGCGGCGCGGTCACGGTCTGGTGACGGGGGGCACCCGCAGCGTGGCACCGGACATGTCAACGGCGGGTGTCGGCTTGGTCACGACGTAGGGGACCGCCGTTCCGTCAAGCTCGGCGTAAATCCGCACCAACATGGTATGCAGGTTGTTCGCGGCCCGGTACCAATATTGGAACTGCCCGATATTGATGCTGTAGTCAGTCGCGTCGAGGGCGGTGCCGCGAGCGTGCAAGGCCCGGCCCTGAGAAACCAGGCTTTCGAAGAGCGCGACCCATTGCTCCCACGCCGCCATCAAGACCTTGGGGCTGTCGATGAACCCGTGGTTGGGAAGGATGAGGCTGGCGCCGATCTTGTCGATATTGTGGAGCACCTGGAGCCACTCGATCGGATAGGCGGTCCGGCCGCCGCCCGGCGAGGGATAGAGGCCGTTGAAGAAGGTCTCGCTGGCCCACAGAATCTTGGACTGCGGCAGATAGACCACCAGATCGCTGGCGGTGTGCGCCCTGCCGAGGAACTTGATTTCCATGTCCACGCCGCCGAGCGTCAGGGTGTAGTTGTCCGCCACGTAGAGACCAACCCGCGCCCTGTTCGCGTCATTGATGCGTGCGTTGGGGTGCGCAATGAAGACCACCTTGGGAAAAGCGGTGATGAAGGCCTGGTTGCCGGCGATGTGGTCGGGATGGTCCGCGCCGATGACCACGTATCGGATCGGCTGTGTGGTGAGGCCTTTGATGATATCCACGAGCTTCGTGGTG
>JBEBGB010000992.1:0-1806 GCA_040081675.1 Vicinamibacterales bacterium | reverse complement strand
CTTGAGCGTGTCGATCTGATCGGCGAGCAGGATGCCGTTGCTGGTGAGCGCGAGATCGTTCAGGCCTTCTTTCGCCGCGATCATCCCGACGAGTGCAGATAGATCGCGGCGGAGCAGCGGTTCGCCACCGGTC
The DNA here is from genome assembly GCA_040081675.1 of Vicinamibacterales bacterium. GTDB lineage: Bacteria > Acidobacteriota > Vicinamibacteria > Vicinamibacterales > CAVVIG01 > CAVVIG01. Next base: position 1,673 of record JBEBGB010000992.1, on the reverse strand, counting down.
AGCCGAATGTGATTCACGCCCAGAGCCATGAAGACATCGACCAGCCGGCTGATCTCCTCGAAGTGGAGCATGTCTTCGCGCGGCAGCCAGACGTAGTCCATCTCCGGCATGCAGTACTGACAGCGCAGATTGCAGCGGTCGGTTACCGAGAGCCGCAGGTTGCGGAGCGGACGGTTGAGCTGGTCGTGAACCATGGAATCTGTTGATTGTACGTCGCGCGTCTCGTTCTGCGTCACACGCGGCGCGAACGGGTTGCCGGGCTCTTGCAACAGCGCGCCGCTGGGGCACGTCGCGGCAGTAATTGCGTACTCGCCGTGGCATCTCGGTTGCTCCCCACACCATGCAGAGGTCATTTCATGCGCCATGCTCTGCTTGTCGGGGTACTTTGTTCCATCGTTGCGACCGCTCGGGAGAGTAGTGCGCAGATTCATTATCGAGACACGCCACGACCCGTGAACGTTTCTGCGGGAGCTGCGTGGCGTTCGAGCGGGCAACCGCTGTTCTATGCTGGCGCATATTTCTACCGTGCCGGCACCACCGTGTTCTTTGATGGACGCGTCATGCGGTCAGCCGGGTCTGACAGTGGCGTCGTGTTCTATTCCGACGTCACGCAAGAGCCGTACAGCATCATCTACGTGCCGATCGGAAACGGTCTGATGCAGCCTTACGAGCGTGTGCGCGAGGGCGAACTCGCTGGCACCGTCGGTTCGCGGACGCCGTCGTTCCCTGTCGATCTCGCAATCGAACTACCCGACGAGGTGCAGATGGTGCCTGTGGGAGCCGACGCTGCATGGTCGCGATTTGGTTTCGGGCGGCGTTCGTCGCGGTCCGATCGACGTCGAATGGTAGCCGCTCCCGCGCAGACGGTAGCGACCGCACCCACTGATTTTGCCGCGGTGGGAGTTGAGATGTTCGTGCCGCCGAATCGTCAGGGTACATTCCTCGGACCAGTGCTCGGCAACGGCATCCTCACCTCGCCGCCTGCCGGAACGACCTCCGTGTGGGTGGAGTTCGAACAGACACGCTGGTTCAGCGCCGGGGCGGCGGAGGTCTTCGACGCGGCCCGCTATACGCAGGTTGGTGAGCTTCGCGGATTTCTGGTGTATCGCGATCGTGCGGCGGCAAGCGACCGCATCTTCGTGAGCGTGACAGCGGGCGGCCTCGTCGCGCCTTATCAGCGGCGGTAATGGCGCGCGTGCGCCGCTTCGGCTGTTCGCGGTCGTGCGCCGCTGATACAATTCGAAGTTCGCATGCCACTGATTCTCGTCACCAACGACGACGGCTATCGCTCGCAGGGGATTATGTCGCTGGCCGATGCCCTCGGCTCCATCGGCGACATCGTCGTCGTTGCGCCGACCGAAGAGGCGAGCGCGATTGGTCACGCGCTGACGCTGCGGCGTCCTCTGCGGATCGAGCAGATTCGTCCGAATGTCTACGGCGTCGACGGCACGCCTACCGATTGCGTGAACATCGCGATCACCCAGGTGCTTAACGGCAAGCTGCCAGATCTCGTTGTGTCGGGCATCAACAAGGGCTGGAATCTCGGCGACGACGTGACGTATTCAGGGACGGTCGCGGGTGCGCTCGAGGCCGCGCTGCTCGGCGTGCCTGGCCTGGCGATTTCGCTGGCGCGCACGCGCGAGGAGTACGACTTCAACGAGTCGGCGCGGGCT
>JBEBGB010000991.1:0-1807 GCA_040081675.1 Vicinamibacterales bacterium | reverse complement strand
TTCACCATGAAGCTCACCGGCCCGCCGGGCACCATCGGTGTGTTGAAGGCCAGGTTGAACGCCTGCAGGATCCACACGACGCCCAGGAAGATGGTGATCGCGCCGAACAGGGTGCTGACGATGCGCCCGACGACGTCAAATGTGTTCCACATGGTCATGAAGTTGTCAGAAACGACAGTTTTCCGAGCAGCCGGCCGTCAGTTCGAAGGCCCCGCGAGCCCCAGGTCACGTGCAGAGTGTAGCAGCGCGTGACTGGTCCCGGTCTTGACCCAGCGCAGCTATCCGTTTAGTCGCCTTCGCCACCTACCGTCCCGAAAGGCCGCCAACAACGTCTTGGCCCGACCCTCGCCAAGGCTGTAGAACGACGAACCATGGCCAAAGAAATCGTTGAGCCCCGGGATCTTCGCCAGCTCGCTGCGGGTGACCTTTGCAAAGCCCATCGACCACTGGGAGAACGCACGCTTCTCGATCGGCTCTTCGATCAGTTTGATGGCCTGCGAGTGCCGAGGATCGACCTGGATCTTGTCGTACAGCTTGTGGACGACGTCTTCGGCACCTTCGAGCACTTGGAAGAACGAGCCATCTGTGTAGAGCAGCATGCCTGTGATGCCGGCTTGAAGATTGTGGCTGCCCGCCTTGGCCAGGATCTGAGCAAGCTCTCCTGGTGTGAACTCGCGGGTCGCCGCGCTGGCATACGCCAGGCAAACATCTCGTGTGTCGGGTTCTGTTGTCATGTCCGTCTCCGACTGCCCGGGTAGAGGGCAATGTCGCGCACCTCGGCGCTGTCGCCGCGAATGAGTCCTGTCTGTCGCCGGATAACCTTGTCCAGTTCATCGGCCACCCAGCGTCATCCTTGAATCGGTGCGGCATTCGCCGGGCCGCTGAACAGACATGTCGATGTGGGCAACGTTTGTATGGGGTTGACGCGTTCGTGATTCGCAGTGGAAGCAGAAGCGCGTGTTGAGTGGTGACCCGGGTGACGCATCGACTCAGCGAGGCAGTTGCGGAGCAATCTATCTGGACGATGCCAGGTGAGAGAGGGATGGCCAGGAACTCCCGGCCATCCCATCAGCAGTAGCTACTTCTTGACGTACTTTTGCATCTTCCGCGGACCGACTTCCGCACCGAAGATGTTGCCGGCATCGTCGGCGACGACGCCCTCCGCCACCCAGGTGCCGCGCGCGCACGTCGGCGGGTTCCCCTGCTCCTGACCTTGCGCGCAGAGCGGCAGCGGGTCGGGGATCAGCCCGGTTACCTTGCCGTCCTTTGCGCTGCCGATGCGGATGCCGCGTGTCCACTGTCCGTGCGCCGGGTTGATACCACCCGATTCAGAGTCGGCCGAGTAGAGGACATCGCGTTTGTCGATGAAGATGCCGCTCGGCCGGCTGAACTGCGGCCAGTCTTCCACTTGCTTCATGCTCTTATCGAACACCACGATGCGGTTGTTGCCGCGGTCGCCAACGAAGAGTCGGCCCTGTGAGTCGAAGGCCAGCGCGTGCGGCTGGTTGAACTCCAGGACGCCCGTGCCGCGCTTGCCCCACGCCTGCAGGAACTTGCCATCCTTCGAGAACTTGACGATGCGATCGTTCGCGTTCTGGCCGTGCCCCTCAGCGATGAAGATTTCGCCGGCGGCATTGGTGATGACATCGTTGGGCTGCCAGCAGCATTCGGTTGGACCGGTCGCACCGCCGGCCTTGCCAATGGTCAACAGGACGTCGCCGTTCGGGCTGAACTTGAAGATCTGGTGTCCTTTGGTCGCCGCCGGGTTCGGCGCGGTTGGCGGAGGAGCGCCGCGGCCTGCCGCCGG
>JBEBGB010000990.1:0-1808 GCA_040081675.1 Vicinamibacterales bacterium | reverse complement strand
ATTTACTGAAGTGCACCAGATGTCCAAGAAAACCGAAATTTCGGATGATATGTATACCGAGTAATCAGATTCTCTTTGTAACTGGATAGCGTCTATCCATTTCTGAGTTTCACTGAGCCGGTAATTTGGCCTCAGTTCACGATTGTTTCGGCTTTGCTTTTGGCTTCGAGGCCGAGTCGCTGAAGTTTCAGATACAGGCCGCGACGGGTCAAACCCAGGATTCGGGCGGCTTCGGAGATGTTGCCGGTCGCCTGCGAGAGTGCGTCCTGGATGCAGTCGCGCTCGACCTGTTCGATGGCGCCGGCCAGCGTCTGCGCCACGCGCCGGGACCTGTGCGCTCCCGTCCCGGTCGTGCCTTCGGGCAGGCCGGTCGCGACCAGTTCGGGCGAGAGATGAGTCTTGTTGATCGGGCGACCTGGTGCGCTCATCGCGACGATGCGCTGGATCTCGTTCTTCAGTTGACGAACGTTCCCCGGCCACCAGTACTGCGAGAAGACTTCGAGGACTGACGAGTCCAGGCTGACGTCGGGCTTGCCCAGGCGTTCCGCGGCTTCTCGCAGAAACAGCGTGGCGAGGTGCGGAATCTCCTCGCGGCGCTCACGCAGGGGCGGCACGTGGATGCGAATCACACCCAGTCGATAGTAGAGATCCTCTCTGAAGCGGCCCTCCGCGACGCGCTGTTCGAGGTCGGCGTTGGTCGCCGCGATCACCCGCACGTCGACCTTGATGGGGCGCGAATCACCCACGGGCATGATCTCGGACTGCTCCAGGAAGCGCAGCAGCTTTGGCTGCACGTCGAGCGGCAGGTCGCCAATTTCATCGAGGAACAGCGTGCCGCCAACGGCCGAGCGCACGAGCCCCGGCTGGTCGGAGACCGCGCCGGTGAAGGCGCCACGACGATGGCCAAATAGCTGACTGTCGGCAAGGTCGCGGCCGGTCGTGGTGCAGTTGTAGGGGAGGATCAACGCACTCGCTCGGTGCGAGCCGACGTGAATGGCGCGCGCGACCAGCTCCTTTCCCGTTCCGCTCTCACCCGTGATGAGCACGGTGAGGTCGTTGCCTTGGAGGCGCTGAATCTGGTCCACCACGCGGTTCATGACCGCGCTTGCCGACAGGAACCCAGGCAGCACCGGCTCCAGGGACCGATCGGCGGACGGACTTTCCGGAGCCGAGGACTGCACGCGCGCTTCGCACAGGGCGAAGCCTTGCCTCGCAACGGCCGACAGCATGCGGAGACGACGAGCGACGGGATAGCCGATCGGATCGCGTCTGATGACCACCGCGAACCGTGGACCGTCGGCCCGACGCCCGAGCGCCTCCACGAAGGCATTGGGTCGACGCGCAAGCGTGCCCTCGAGGGCCGCTCGCGCATGGGTGCGTGCTGCGTCCTCGCTGCAGCCGAGCACCTCGATGAGCCGGATGCCCGCCGACGTATTTGCAAAGAGGAGCGCCGCCGTTCCCTGACTGGCTTCGAGCAGTGTCGAGACGATTTCCCGGTCGAGCAGTTCGGGCAGTTCCGCCGCTTCCACGACTCGCCGCACCAACGCATCGTCTGCGTCGGGCTGCGTGATGATGTCGTCGCCCGACCCGATGTTCGTCAACAGCCGTCGTGCGGCCTCGGTGTCCGCGGTATCGCGCGTCGCATGCAACTGCTGAAAGACAACGGCTGCGGCGTCCAGATGCTGCTCGGCAACCCGCCGCGCGCCTGTTCGCGCGAGGAGCCGTCCGATGGCCAGACGGCTGAGCGCTGCGTAGTAGCGTTCGCCCAGCAGATCGAGCAGGGTCGCGCTCTGGGCGTAGTCGTGATA
>JBEBGB010000241.1:0-7246 GCA_040081675.1 Vicinamibacterales bacterium | reverse complement strand
TTTCCCGACGCACGTACCAAGGAGAAGTGAGCATGACCGACCGCGTGAGGATTCATCGACTGGCGACCGGCGTTCCGGGTCTGGATCAGATCCTCGGAGGCGGGCTGCCAGAGTTCTCGTTCAATCTCATTGCCGGTGCGCCTGGGGCGGGGAAGACGACGCTCGCGCAACAGATGATGTTCGCCCTCTCGGGTCCTGATTGCCCCGCGCTGTACTTTACGGTCGTCGGCGAGCCGCCGATCAAGATGCTGCGGTACCAGCAGCAGTTCACCTTCTTCGATGTCGCGCGCGTGAACCATTCGGTCCGCTACGTCAATCTGAGTCAGGACGTCGTGAACGGCACGTTGGATAAGCTCCTGGCCCGCATCGTTCGCGAAGTCGAAAAGACGAACCCCCGTGTGGTGGTCGTCGATTCCTTCCGAACGGTGGCCTGGGCCGCGGAGCAGGCACCAAATAGGGGCCTCGAGTTGCAGGACTTCGTGCAGCAGTTGGCCGTCTGGCTCACTGGATGGCAGGCGACGACCTTTCTGGTCGGCGAATATCAGACGGCAGAAAGCGAACAGAACCCGGTCTTCACCGTCGCGGACGGCCTGTTGTGGCTGGCGCAGAGCCTGGATCGCAATTCGATGGTGCGGAAGATCCAGGTCATGAAGATGCGTGGGCAGGCGCCCATTCCCGGACTGCACACCTTCCGTATCAGCGACGACGGCGTCCAGGTCTTCCCCAGGGTCATCGTCGGAGCCGAACCCAAGGCGGGCCCCGCAGCAGTGACAGGTTCGAAAGGAGGAGGCCGAGCGCGGCTCTCAATCGGCATCAAGGAACTCGACGTCATGCTCGGCGGCGGCATTCCCATCGGCCACTCGGTGCTCGTCGCGGGACCGTCGGGGTCGGGCAAGAGCGTGCTCTCGAGCGAGTTCATCAGCGAGGGCGCGCTGCGCGACGAACCAGGCATCATCGCCGTATTCGAGAAACGACCCAACGAGTACTCGCAAGGCGGGGCGGGTGCCCGGCGCTTTGATCGCTTCATTCGTGAAGGCAAAGTGGGCATTCTTCAAACGCGTCCGCTCGATCTCTCCATCGACGAGATGTTGAACGAGGTGGTGGACGCGATCCATCGTCTGAAGGCGCGGCGGCTCGTGATCGATTCACTCTCCGGGTTCGAACTGGCCCTGGCGCCAACGTTTCGTGAGGACTTTCGGGAATCGCTCTATCGCATGGTGACCGTGCTCACCGGGATGGGCATCACGATGATGATGACGGCGGAGGTCGAGGACAGCTATACGAACCTGCGCTTCAGCCAGCACGGCACGGCATTCCTCACTGACGCAATCATCATGCAGCGCTACATGGTCTTGAAGGGTCAATTGCAACGCATCATGGCCGTCGTGAAAGTGCGAGGGAGCGCGCACAGTAAAGACCTCCGCGCCTACGAGATCACGGAACATGGGATCGTCATGGGCGAGACGCTGGGCAGTTATGACGGTGTGCTGACCGGCCATCCGGAACTGATTCCGAGCTCCCCGGTCACGGCTGCTCGCAAGAACTCTCGACGTCGCGTCCCACCGCGTCCTCGACGATGAGGGCCGGCAGCGCCAGTCGGCGTTGCCCCGCGAGCGAAGACACACCCCCGACAGCGCTGCCCTGAACGGCCCCGCCGGACCGTATCGGCTTCGGACCGGTGTGCGCTTTGGAACAGCCGGGGCTCGTCCTCAATAGCTACTCTGCCTTCCGGATCAGCTTAGGCAGATCGGAAGGGTAGTGGAGAACCTCAGCGAAGCACTAACAGTCGTCGCCGATATCGACGCGGTACCGACGATCCTGGAGGTCGTCTGTCGAACCACCGGGCTCGGCTTTGCCGCGGTCGCCCGAGTGACGGAGTCTCGCTGGGTGGCGTGCGCGGTGCGCGACGAGATCGCGTTCGGAGTACGGCCAGGCGGTGAATTACAGGTCGAGACGACGATCTGTAACGAGATTCGTCAGAGCGGCCGCCTCGTCGCTATCGATGACGTGACGCAGGACGACCGGTTCAGCCGACACGAAACCCCACGCCGCTACGGATTCCAGAGCTATATCTCGGTGCCGATCACCTGGCATGACGGCCGTGTCTTCGGTACCTTGTGTGCGCTCGATCCGCGGCCGGCACGCGTGAACACCCCTCAGATCATTGGTATGTTCAGGCTGTTCGCCGAGCTGATCGCGCTTCACCTCGAGGCGCACGAACGCGTCTGCGCCATTGAAGCCGAAGTCGTCAAACGAACTGCGGCCTTGGACGATGCAAACCTCGACCTGCGGCGACGGGTTGCGGCAAGCAACGCCGAGCGCCAGGCCCTTCACGCACTGACGGACCGACTCGAATGTGCGCGAGAGCAGGAGCGTGCGACGATTGCGCGCGACCTCCACGGTGAGCTCGGCCAGGCGCTTCTCACGCTCAAAGCGGACCTCGGCGCTGCTCGCGGCGCGATCGACAGCGGATCGCTGATCGGTCGACGGACACTCGAGCTCATCGAGCGGATAGACGAGGTTGTCGAATCGGCGCTTGACGGCCCCGACCGCATTGCGCCGGATTGTCCGCCGGCCGTGCTCGACGGCCTGGGCTGCGCCGCGGCCGCTGAGTGGCTCGTCGCGCAGTTCGAGAAACACACGGCGTTGCGCACGCAATTCGACGGCGATTCGGGCATCGACACCGGCAGAGGGCTGAGCGTCGCGACAGCGAGTGTTGGCACTTTGTCGACGCGCGAATTCGAGGTGCTTCGTCTGATGGCCGCCGGACGGTCACCCACCGGCATTGGTGCCGACCTGGGTATCAGCGTGAAGACCGTGAGCACGTATCGAAAGCGCATCTTGACCAAGCTCGCGCTCCACTCCACCGCCGGATTGATTCGCTATGCGGTCGAAGCGAAGCTGCTTGACGACTGACGTCTCGCCACCTCGCTCATCAGCGGCCTGCCGGCCTCCGGTTCACGACGGGGGCACAGGGCCAAGGCGCGTGTGCAAAAGGCGACAAAGGAGTGTGCTCGACTTCGAGCACGATCTGCGGATGGAGAAACCGATGACTCATACGGAAGCGGCCCTGGTGGGCTTCAAAGACATGCTGCTCAACCGGCGTCGCGCCCTCCAGGACGAGGTTGACTCGCATTTGCGGATCGCCCGTGAGCAGCAAGGAAATGAGGGGCGCGACATCGTGGACATGTGCGACGTCGGCGTCGAGGAAGAGATGTCGTTCGCGCTGCTGCAAATGCGGACCACGACACTGGCGAGCGTGGACTCGGCCCTGGCCCGTGTGGCATCTGGTGCGTACGGCGTGTGCTTCGAGTGCGGCGAATCGATCCCACTCAGTCGATTGCGCGCGCTGCCGTTCGCAGTCCGTTGCCGCGATTGCGAGGCGCGTCGGGAACAGGGACTGAACAACGCCCGCCGGCCCTATGACCGAGACGGTGGTGGAACGAAGCTGCTTCCAGAAGTGAGCAACCTCTGAGGTCTGACCGAAGGGCCGCCGCTCGCCCAGTTGTCGCACCATCTCATGTTGTGCGACCTCCAGGATGAGAAGCTGACGAGCCTTCTATTCGGCAGCGACGCCCGCGACCTTGCCGCTATTGCGGGCGCCTTGTGTGAGCATGGCAGGGAACGCTTGAAGGAGCGGCAGTGCCAACCGAACCGCGACGGGATGCATGGCCCAGTGCGCGATTAGCGATGCGGCGTAGATGCGGGGCGCAAACGCTCGGTGCCACTCCGCGGCATAGGCGGTTCGCACTTCATCGAGACTCTGGGTTCGTGCCAGATGGTCGGCTAGCAGCCAAGCCGACTGTATTGCCATGCTGATCCCCTCGGCCACAACCGGATGCGCCTCGCCGGCGGCATTGCCTGTCAAGAAGAGTCCTTCCCGACTTGTAGCCCGCACGCCAGGGCGTATCGGTCCAGCCGAGCGCCAGTCGTCCTGCAGCACCGCACCCCCGAGCGCGTCGCGAAGTGGCGAGCACGAGGCCTTCATGTGCTCCAGGACGGCCTCACCGGCGCTGGACGCCCGAGCGAGGCGGCGGCACGCGTCCAACCTGTCGCGACGAACGCAGCACGACAGGCTGACGCGACCGCGGTCGGAGTGAACCATCCCGCCGTATCCGCCGGGAAACGTCAGGAGTGACATGAGATCGACTGGCAGTTGGGCGTCGACGAACGTCGCCTTGAAACCGAAGAGGTCTGACGGACGGGCGGCACGAGGACTGGGCTGCGTCTGCAACCGCCCGGACTCCCAGGAGCCGTGAGCCGCAATCACCACTCGCGCGCGAATCCCCACGGCCTGTCGGGTGGCGGCGCACACCACGGTGCAGAGGTGGTGTGCGTCGGGTCGTTGGTCTTTGATCTGTCGGCCTTCGACCCGTTCACAACTGACGAGAGCCCAGGGTTGCCAGACCGACACGCCCTCAGCTGCCGCCTTGGCCAACAAGAGCGTATCGAGATGTTCTCGGCCGAGCGCGCGGCCCCACCCATGGTCGCCGTCGCGAAAGCGCGGCATGTCGGCCACGACCATGCCGTCGCGTGCGAAGACGGCAACTCGGCGCACGTCGGGACCCGCGAGTTCGGAAAACGGTTCAGCGAGTCCCAGATGACGAAGGAGCGGCAGATTCGTGGCTGAAAGGAATTCGCCGCAAACCTTCCGTCTGGGGAAAGTCGCTCTCTCGACAACGGCGACGGACCATCCCGCCCGTGCGAGCCGCAGCGCGACCGTCGAGCCCGCCGGCCCGCCGCCGATCACGAGCGCGTCAAACGCGTGACGCATGCTCGGCCTGGAAGATATGGGAAAAGCGGCCCGCATCGCCTTCCGTCAGCATCCAATCCGCGGCACGCGGCCAGATGGCCGAGAGTTCGTGAGCGCGAAAACCTGCGCGAACGCTGATGGTGGCGTCGTGGACGGTCACACGGTTGCAGCCCACAACTCCGAGCATCGCGGCCGCGGCAAGCGCCGGACGAGAGCGCCGCGGCTCACAGGCCAGAAACGTCCGTGTCTGGCGCGAGACCTCGCCGAGCAAAACGCCGAGGTCGCGTGCGCCGAAGTGATGAAGGAATAGATTCGCGACGGTGACGTCCACGATCTGTGGTGGCCGTTCCCTCAACCACTGCAGGACGTCGGCCTGGACGGATTCGATATGCCACGACAGGGCCTTGAATTGCGCGCGGGTCTGTGCGGTGACGAGCGATTGCTGATCGACGAGCACCGCGCGAAGCCCGTTCCAGTTCGGTGCGACTCGCCGGGCAATCTCCAGAAGCAAGGTGCCGTCGCCCGCGCCCAGTTCAACCAGCGTCTCAGGTGGGCGCCTTCTCGGCCTCTGCAGCAGGGCACGCGCCATGATGTCCGCAGTGCCCATCAAGGTGTTGACCGTCTTCAGATCGCGTCGCGAGCGGATCGCGTGCGGATCGTCAGCCGGCAGTTCGTCCAGCAGTTCCGGCCTCACGCTACGCAACATCCAGCAATGCACCGTGGCAGCTGAAGCCAGCGCCGAACGACGACAGCCACCAGAGTCCGCCTGGCGCCTCTGCGCGAAGGGCTGCCTCCAGGACGAAATACACGCACGGACTGCTCACGTTTCCGTACTCCCGGAGGGTGTCCGCACTCCAACGGGTGTCATGCTCCGTGATCCCCAATTGCTGTTGAATCTCGGCCAGGATCTCGCGACCGCCCGCGTGCAGAATCCAGGCGGTGATGGCTTCGCGTGCGATTCCTGCGCGCCCGAGCACGTCGTTGAATACGGTTGCGACATGCTTCCCGGCAATGGCAGGAACATCCGACGTCAATATGTTGCGCAACATCCCGGAGCGCCGTTCGAATCGCAGGGCCTCACGATCGTGTGTGCTGAGCAGCGTGCCAGCGGCCTTCCACTCAATCCGTCGAGTGTGTGTGCCGGGTGTGTCCGCGAGCACGGCGGCCCCGGCGCCATCACCAAACAAGCATGCGCTGATGAGCACACCTGGGTCATCGTCCAGATAGAACGCGGCACTGCAGATCTCGACGCAAATGGACAAGACTGTGCGCGCCCTCCCGGAGGCGAGGAACGCGTCTCCGGTGCGAAGGTTTGGAAGAGCCGCGCCGCAACCCTGACCCACCAGATCGAGCGCAAGGACGTTCGGTCGCAGACCCAAGCGTTCGCTGACGTAGCTGGTCAAGCCAGGGCAGAGATAGCCGGTGCACGTGCTGATGATGACCGCATCGACATCGGCGGCTGCGATGCCCGCGTTTGACAGGGCTCTGGCTCCAGCCTCCGCGGCTACGGCGGGTGCGTGCCTGGCGAACCGCTCGTCGAGTTCGTCCGGGCTCATGGCAAGAGCTTCGCTGAGATTCTCGAGCGCGAGGAAGCGGCTGTAGATGCCGTTGGTGCCCTGGAGGACCTTCCGAAGAATCGCCCGCGAGCGCAGGTTGAGCCGCGGGAGGTACCCGGAGGCCACCAGCGCATCCCAGCACTCCGATTGTGTGTAGCGCCTGGGCGGCGTTGCCGTGCCCAGTCCTGTGATGAACATGTGATAGATGCGTATACGACCGGCGCCAGATCACATGCGGATGGATGGAAGGACGCCGGCTGTGTTTTTCGGTCGAAGTTGATGTCGCGTGAGTTTAGCAGTGTCGCTTTTCGGTGGCTGTTTGATATTGCACACTCCATGCACCTCGCCGGTGATGCGAGACCCGGTGGCCGTCGCGTCCGTCCTTCAGCGATCGGTCCCGGCCTCGGTTTGACGTTCAGCCAAGCGGGCGACCATAATCCGCATGTGTCTCCTGCGGTGCGCCGGGTCGCGCATGTTGTCGTCGCTCTCGCATGGCTTGTGGCGCCGATGCTTGCGCCGGAGCACGTGCACGAGGCTGACGCTCATCACCACACGACCGTCGTGCATCGCCACGTCGAATCGCATCATGAACACGATGCAAGCGAGATCGAGCAAGACGAGGAGTCTGTTCTCTGGCTGACCGTCGCCGCTGCGGCCGCAGACCGCACGCTGCCGGTTCCGACGGCTGGCGTTCCCGAGGCTGCCTTCGAGCTGGCGCTTACAACACCTTGCGCCGCGGCTTGCCATCAGGACACGCCCGAAGCCGCACACGGACCCCCACGAATCCACATCCCTGCTCGCGCCCCTCCCGCCTCTGTCTGACTTGTTCTGACGGCACAGCCGTCGTGTCTCTCCTGCACAACTGAATCGTCGAGGTCTTATGCGAGCTTCGCTTTGGGGAGCCGCCTTGCTGGCAGTCTGTCTGCCCGCTCTCGCG
>JBEBGB010000989.1:0-1815 GCA_040081675.1 Vicinamibacterales bacterium | reverse complement strand
CCGGCTCAGCACACTCGTCGCAGGCGGCCAATGCCGAATGATGCGCTCGAGACGATCGGCCTCGCGGTTCGCGCGTGCGAGTACGCGTTCCTGCATGACAAAGAGCGCGCCGCTCGCAACCGCCGCGAACAGCAGGAGCGGAGCAGCCGTGCGATACAAACTGACACCGCACGCGCGCATGACCAGCAGCTCGCTGTTCTTCGTCATGACGCCGATGGTGACCAGCGTCGACACCAGCACACCCATCGGGATGACGTAATAGACGAACTGCGGTGTGCGGTAATAGAAGTAGTTCAGGAGCATCGCCGACGTGGCTTCGCCGCGGAACAGTTTGTCGACCAGATCGATGAACGTCGAGATGTAGAAGATGCCGAGCAGACCCACGAGACCGAGCGCGAACACTCGCAGGTACTCGCGGAACACGTAGATGTCGAGCAGTCGTGGCGCCGGCACATTCCAACGTGCGAGTCGACTCGCCAGACCAGAGTGGCGAGATGTGCGTACACCGACGCCCGCGTCAGCGCCTCGATTCGCGTGAGACTCGACAGCACCGTCGGCACGTTTCCACAGCGTGGGCAGACGAAACGGCAGCGGCTGGTCCGCAGACCGCGCTCTCCACGCGAGCATCACCAGGGCGACGGTCCCCATGACGATATTCGGTAGCCACGGCGCAAGTTCAGGACTGAAGCGTCCCCCCATGGCCGCAGCCCGCGCGCCCCAGAGCAGCACGTAGTACGCGAAGATCACGCCCATGCCAATGGCGAAGCTCGCGAGCTTGCCGTCCTTCCGATTGCTCGCGCCGAGCGCGAGCCCGATGAGCGCAAGAATCGGGCACGTGATCGGGAGCGAGAACTTCTGCTGGAGCATGAACCGGGCGCCGTACGCCGGATCGTTGCGGGTGCCGGCCTCCGCGATCTCGGCTTTCAGCTCGCCGATTGTCATCTCCGGCGCGCCCTTCGAGGGTGGTCGCTTGAAGACGGTATCCGGGTCGAGCGAGATCAGCGTGCTGCCAATCGTATTGGCCTGGTAGTTCTCGCCGCTGTCTTGCCTCGTCGTGTGCGAGGACACTTCGAGCAGTTCGAGCTGGACGATGCGCTTGACCGAGTCCAGACGGATGCGTCCGCGGCGCGCGAAGTAGACAGTCGTTTCTCCCGGACGGCTCGTGTCGGCCAGGAACACGTCGCGCCAGCCGCCCTCGGCCGGCATGTCGCGCACGTAAATGGTCTTGTTGGGAAACTCTTCGTAGAAGACGCGAGGCTTGACGTTGTTCTCGATGCGCGTGGCGAGCAGCACGAACACGATCTCGCGATAGGCCTGGTTCGCGTTCGGGAGCGCAACGATGATCTCGTAGCCGGTTGCGGCGGTTCCAAGCGCCGCAATGAGCATGACGGGACGGAGGAGCCGCGCCAGGCTCACGCCGCAGGCCTGCATGGCGACGAATTCCCGATCGGCGGATAGACGACCGAATCCGACCAGAATGCCCAGGAGCACGGCCATCGGGATGGTGAGGCTCAGCGCCTGCGGCAGCAGCGTGGCCATCGCCCGCGCCACGATCGACCATTCCACGCCCTTCGAGATGAACTCCTCGCCTGCAACCAGGATGGGCGGGAGCACCAGGATGAAGGTGAGAATCGTCAGTCCCAGCAGAAAGGGGAGTGCGATCTCGCGCAGGAGGTACCGGTCGAGAATCCGCAGCATGAGCTCGAACTAGACTAACACCATGACCCGAGTCGCCATCTTGTGGCACATGCACCAGCCGTACTACGAGGACCTCGTCACCGGCGAGCACGTCCTGCCCTGGGTTCGTCTGCACGC
>JBEBGB010000240.1:0-7258 GCA_040081675.1 Vicinamibacterales bacterium | reverse complement strand
ATGGGTCTCCGACCCGCGCTCGGGCGGCTTCTCACGTCCTCTGACGACGGCGCGGCGGCACCCGGCGCGGCGGTCCTGACCCATCGCTTCTGGACCACGGCGCTCAACGCCGATCCGACCGTGCTCGGTAAGACAATCCGCCTCGAGTCGCGCTCGGCACAGATTGTCGGCGTGCTCGAACCGTCGGTGCCGTACCCAGCGGAGACGGAACTGATCGCGAACCTCGTGACGAGCCCGCACCATCTCTCGGCGACGATGGTGACTGGACGCGAGCATCGGATGACCGAGGTGTTCGCGAAGATGACGCCCGAGGCCAACACGGACAGTACGCGCGAGGAATTGACCGCCGCGTATGCCTCGATCAAGAGCGACCACGGCGAAGCCTATCCGGCGCGTGCCGCGTTCGCGCTGCGGGTGGTCCCTCTCCGCGAGCAGTTGACCGTGAATGCGCGCACGGTCCTCATCGTCCTGTTTGCCGCGTCGATCCTCATCTTTGTCATCGCCTGCTCGAACGTCGCGAACCTCATTCTGGCGCGGACGGTTCGTCGAGAGTCCGAGCTGGCGGTACGGGCGGCTCTCGGTGCGGACGACGGTGCCTTGCGTCGGACGCTGCTGGCCGAAAGCCTGCTGCTCTGTGGCGCGGGCGCTGCACTTGGCGTCGCGCTCGCCTGGCCGATGGTGAGCGTCCTCTCTCGCTATGCGGCAAGGTTTTCTGTCCGTGCGCTCGAGCTCACGGTTGATGGAAATCTTCTGATCGTCGGTGTGGTGCTCGCGTTGGTCGCTGCCGTGCTCCTGGCCTATGTGCCCAAGCTCCCCTCGGCCGACCAACCTGGTGGCCTGCGGCTGGCCAGCGCCAATCTCCGCATTGCCGGCGGCACCAGGCGTCAGCTGAATGTATTTGCGGTCACGCAGATCGGCGCGTCGTTCGTGCTCGTGGCCGGCGCTGTCATGCTGCTCCGCACCTTCCTGGCGCTGCAGGCTGCGTCTCCGGGATTTGATACGTCGCACGTGCTCGCGGTCAATGTGCCCGTGTCCTCGTTCGGTCGCACACCGGATGAGACACGCGAGTTCTACCGCCAGGTGCAGACGCGGCTCGGCTCTTTGCCTGGTGTCGAGAGCGTTGCAGTGGGAAGCGCGGTGCCTTGGCGCGACACTGGCGGGCGAATCGGACTCAGGTTCGAGGTGGAAGGTGGCGAGCGTGGTGAGGCAGGGTCGGAACCCCGGGCCA
Organism: Vicinamibacterales bacterium; assembly: GCA_040081675.1. GTDB lineage: Bacteria > Acidobacteriota > Vicinamibacteria > Vicinamibacterales > CAVVIG01 > CAVVIG01. Next base: position 6,030 of record JBEBGB010000240.1, on the reverse strand, counting down.
AGTTCCGCTCGGTGTCCCCGGGCTACTTCTCGGCGCTCTCACTGCCGCTCAAAGCGGGACGCGACTTCAATGCCGACGACAGACAAGGGAGCGAGCCTGTCGTCATTGTCAGCGAAAGTGTGGTGCGTCGTCTGTTCGCTGGACGCGAGGTGCTCAACCGGAAGCTCCTCTGGAACGACCCGGTGATGAAGTTCATTGGCATCAGCCCTCAGCCCAGGCGCATCGTCGGCGTCGTGCCAGATGTAGACGACGAACACATCGTGCCGGGTGAAACGTTGACCGTCTATCACCCATTCGAGCAGGAGATTTCCGGAGGCCGAGTCTTCGTGCACGCCACTGGCGATCCCTATGCGCTCGTGCCGCCGATGACGAGGATTGTGCGCGAACTGGCTTCGGACCAACCGGTTGAGAATGCGGCAACGCTCGACGACATTCGCGCCGAAGTGCTGGCGCCAGATCGGCTGAACGCGGCGGTCTTCGGTCTATTCGCCGTTGTCGCGCTCGCGATTGCGGTGATTGGCGTAGCTGGTGTCCTCTCGTTCTCGGTCGGTGGACGGACCCGCGAATTCGGAATTCGGATGGCCCTGGGATCGATGCCCGGAGACATTCTGCTCGGCGTGTTGCGGAGCGGTGCTGTCATCGCCGTGGCGGGAGTCGTCACCGGTGTCGCTGGCGGGTTCGTGGCCGCTCGTGTGGCCGCGCGCTACCTCGAACAAGTGCAGATGCCCGGGGCGCTTGTCGCCGGCGGGGCCGGCGTGCTCCTGCTCATGGCGGCCGTGGCTGCCTCTCTCATCCCGGCAGCGCGTGCGGCTCGGACGAATGTGATTGAAGCGCTTCGGGCCGAGTAGGTCCGCTCGAAACGGAGACGCTGAATGGCACCCAAACCCGATCTGCTGCAGGGCACGCTCGACCTCCTCATCCTGAAGACCCTCAGGCTCGAGTCGAACCACGGCTGGGGCATTTCGCTGCGGATTCAACAGTTGTCCGACGATGTCCTGGCGGTGAACCAGGGGTCGTTGTATCCGGCGCTGGCCCGCCTCGAAGAGCAGGGGCTGATCGAGGCCGAGTGGGGCGTGTCGGACAACAACCGAAGGGCGCGGTTCTATTCGCTCACAAAGACCGGACGTAAGCAGCTCGACACCGAAACCGTGCACTGGCAGAAGATGTCCGCCGCCATCAACCGGATTGTCGAAGCGGTGTGAGCCGATGACCTTTCCACAGCTCCGATTTCGCGCGCGCACGCTCTTTGGCCGCGCGGAGCTCGAGCAGCAGCTCGACGAGGAACTGCAGTTCCATTTCGACATGCAGGTCGCCATGCACGTGCAGACCGGCATGTCGCCGATGGTTGCCCAGACCATGGCACGCCGCCAGTTCGGCAGCCTGTCGCAGCACAAGGACGACTATCGCGATCGGTGGGGCGCGAGGTGGCTGGAAACGCTTGCGCAGGACGTGCGGTCCGGCGTGCGGCAGCTTCTGGTCAGCAGAGCGACGTCACTCGCAATCGTCACGGCGCTGGCACTGGGCATCGGTGTCAGCACGGCTGTCTTCAGCGTCTTTCACGCTGTCCTCCTCGAACCGCTGCCCTACGGGCAGGCCGATCGATTGGTACGGATTCAGGCGGCGGCGCACACTGGCGAACGGCTCTTCTCTGCGCCGGAGATTCGCGACCTTCGCGTCGAGACGCGGAGCCTGGCAAGCCTGGCTGAATTCCACTTCATGTATTTCATCCTGCTCGACAACCAGGAGCCCCAGCGTGTTTCCGCAGGGGTCGTGTCGGCCAATTTCTTCGAAGTGATTGGCGTGAGTCCGCTGCTCGGCCGGGCCTTCGTCACGAGCGAGGAGCAGGCGGGCGCCCCTGGCGTCATCGTGCTCAGCCACCGCTATTGGGCTCGCGAACTGCGAAGCGACCCACACGTCATCGGTCGTGTCTTTCAGATGAACGACCGCGCGCACACGGTGGTTGGTGTGCTTCCGCCGCTGCCCGATTTTCCAGAGGAAGCCGACATCTACCTCCCGACGTCGGCCTGTCCACTGCGCATGAGTGAGGCCGGCGACAGGAGCCGGGCGATGCACCTGGTGAGCGCGCTCGGCAGGGTGTCCCCAGAGGCCGACATGTCGCGAACTCGGGCTGACTTGTCGAGCGCTGGCGATCGCATCTCGGTGCTGCATGAGGACGACTACAGCGACGGGAGTGCTCTGAGGCTCTCGGCTGTAGGCGTTGGAGAAGACTTGACGTGGCGCTTCAGACCAACCCTGTCAGTGCTCCTCGCGAGTGCAAGTTTTCTGCTCCTCAGCCTGTGTTCGAGCGTTGGCGCGCTGCTCCTGGCGGGTGCGTTGCAGCGGCGTCGCGCCGTCGCGATGCACGTGGCTCTTGGCGCGTGGCGTGGGCGCCTGTTCCGCCAGTTCGCGACGGAGTCGTTGCTGCTGACCACGGTGGGCACAGGCATCGGTCTCGTGATCGCGTATCAAAGCCTTCCGTGGCTCGCCTCGCTCGCTGCGCGCTACACACCGCGTGCAACCGAGATTCACCTCGACTCCACGGCGGTGCTGTTCGCAGTCGGCCTTTCATTGGGCATTGGCCTGCTCTGCGGACTGTGTCAGATGATCGCATCGACACCGGGCGTGCCCAGGCCCGATGCGCTTGTGCTGGTGCAACGGGAGAGTCTCGCGCGTCAGCCTCTCTTCCGTGCGCTCATCGTGCTGCAGATCGCCGTGTCGTTCGCTCTTCTGGTGGGCGCAGGTCTCACACTCCGAAGTGTCACCAATCTCGAGCGCGTCGAGACGGGATACCGAACCCAGGACGTGCTGACTCTCAGAGTCTCGACGGACTTCACCAAGTACGCATCGAGCGACCAGCGAGCGGAGCTGTACGAGCGTGCCATCGCGGGTGTTCAAGCGATTCCGGGAGTGGTCGCCGTGGGTGTCTCGAGCGCGTTGCCACTCGCCGTCCCAGACGAGATCGGCGAGGAGACCGCTTCGATCACCACGAGGATGCAGGCGGCCGAATCCTCGTCGCGCGCGTCGGTTCAATCGGTGTCCGCGGACTACTTCCGCAGCGTTGGCATGGACCTCGTCGAGGGGCGCCTCTTCCTCGCCTCCGACGCGGCACGCTCTACCGCAGGCGCCATCGTCAATCAGCGCCTGGCCGCGAGGCACTGGCCGGCCACGAGTGCCATCGGCCAGAGGTTACAGATCGGGCGCGGCGAGTGGATGACGGTGGTCGGCGTGGTGTCTGACGCGAGGCAGCGCCTCGAACAGCAGCCCGTGGACCAGGTGCTGTTGCCGCTTCGCCGGCAGCCTCCGGTGCAGGCGCGATTCTTCGTGCGCAGTCGCCTCGACCCGCAGCAACTCGAGTCTGCTGTCCGAAGCGCGGTGCGACGCGTCGAGCCACGGCAGCCGATCGACAGCGTGCAGACACTCGATGGTGTCCGCGAGCAGTCGGTGGCGCCCGCTCGACTCACGGCGCTCCTGATTGCGCTCTTCGCCGTCATCGGCGTGGCGATTTCAACGGTGGGCGTAACCGGTGTCGTCAATGCCTCGGTCAACGCGCGAACGCGCGAGTTTGGACTGCAGATGGCACTCGGCGCGACGCGCGCTCGGCTGCTGCGGACCGTGCTCGGCGACGGTCTCGAACTCGCGCTGTGGGGACTGGCGATTGGTGCAGTGCTGGCTCTGCTCTTGTCGCAGGCGCTCGGGGCCGTGCTCTTCGAGGTTCCTCCCCACGACATACCGACATTTCTGGCGGTGACGGCACTGCTCCTGACAGTGACGCTCGGCGCCTGCCTCGTGCCGGCTCGCCGGGCCGCGCTGGTCGATCCCAACGTGGCACTACGCGGATAGGGCATCACCATCATGGACGTTCCTCGAGATCCGCACGAACTCAAACGGTCGCGCCGCCGGCGTCTGACGTTGGTCGGGGCCGCAGTCGTGGCCTTGATAGCCGCGCTCTACAGTGCATCGCGGCTTGGTCGCGCGGCGCCCGGCGTCAGCACGCAAGGACTATGGGTCGACACCGTGAAGGTCGGAGATGTCGCGCGCGAACTGCACGGCGTTGGTGAACTGGTGCCCGACGACAATGCCTCACGCTGGGCGGCTGCAGAGGCGGACGGACGTGTGGACAAAAAGCTCCTCGAGGCCGGAGCAGTCGTGAAGGCCGATACGGTGTTGATGCAGTTGAGCAATCCCGACGTTGAGCAGGCGTCCGTGGCGGCCAACCTGGCGCTCGAAGCCGCGCAAGCGGAGTACGCCAGCCTCGAGGCATCGCTCCAGAACGATCTGCTTGCACTCCGTTCCAATGCGGCAGCCGTCGAGGCAGACCGCGCGCAGGCGGCGATTCAAGCCGAGGTGGATGCCACGCTGTCGCGTGACGGCTTGCTCTCGGAGATCACGTCGAAGCAGTCGCGCGTCCGGACCGACGCGCTGACCGTGCGCGTGAAGTTCGAGCAGGATCGCGTGGCGGCCAGCGAGCGATTACTGACGACACGACTGACGACGGGACGTTCGGAAGTCGAGAGTCATCGAACGCTGGCAGCACTGAAGCGTCGCGACCTCGAGGCGATGACCGTGCGTGCCGGCATGGACGGCGTGCTGCAGGAAGTGGTGGTCGACGTCGGACAGCGCGTCGTCCGCAGCGCGAACCTGGCGCGGGTCATCGATCCCAACAAGCTGAAGGCACAACTCCGAATTCCAGAAGCGCAGACCGACGACCTCCGCATGGGACTGCGCGTCGCCGTCGACACCCACAACGGCATTGTGCAGGGCGTGGTGTCGAGGATTGCACCGTCCGCGCAGAACGGCACGGTGACCGTGGACGTACAACTCGCAGGCGCATTGCCGCGCGGAGCGCGTCCAGACATGACGATCGACGGCACGATCGAGATCGAGCGCCTTCAGGCGGTTCGGCACATGGGCCGTCCCGCGTCGGGCCAGATGGAAGGCGCCGTCACGCTGTTCAAGGTGTCTGCCGACGGGACAACCGCCAGCAAGGTCGCGGTGAAGCTCGGTCGGGCGTCGGCGAACAGCGTTCAGATACTCGACGGCGATCTGCAGGCTGGCGATCGAGTCGTGCTGTCCGACACGGCGTCGTGGGGCGATCGGCCAGTTGTTCGACTGCGGTAACTCTGAGCGAGGCGAGGCACAACGTGAGCGACAAGATCGTGATTCAGCTTCAGGGCATCTCGAAGGTGTTTGAAACCGAGGAGGTGCGGACGCACGCGCTGGCAAACGTCAACCTCTCGATCGGGCGCGGCGAGTACATCGCCATATCCGGTCCATCCGGATGCGGGAAGTCGACGCTCTTGTCGATCATCGGTCTGCTGGACACGCCGTCGACCGGCGAGTACCGGTTGGACGGCGAAGCCGTCACTGGGTTGAGCGCCAAGGCGCGCGCTCATGCCAGGAACCGACGGATCGGATTCATCTTTCAAAGCTTCAATCTGCTTGGCGACTTGACGGTGGCCGAGAACGTCGAACTCCCGCTGACCTATCGCGGCATGAGTGCGGCGGAGCGCAAGGCGCAGGTCGATCTCGCGCTCTCGCGCGTTGGCATGTCGGCGCGTGCACGTCACTATCCCGCTCAGTTGTCTGGCGGTCAGCAGCAACGTGTGGCGGTGGCGCGCGCGGTGGCTGGCGACCCGGCCATCCTGCTGGCAGATGAACCCACCGGCAATCTTGATTCGAAGAACGGCGAAGCCGTGATGCGCCTTCTGGATGAACTCCATCAAGCCGGTTCGACCATCTGCATCGTGACGCACGACCCCAGGTTCGCCGAGCACGCCAAGCGGATCGTCCATCTTCTCGACGGTGAAATCGTGGATGAAGCGACTGCCTACGCCACGAGGGACGCAGCGTCTCCGGGCGCTGGCGTGGCGTGAGCCGGACGATGGGTTGGGGTCGTCCTCGTCTGCGGTTCGCTCTCGTCGTGCTCTCTGCGAGCGCGATTGTGGTGTCGGTCCCGCGCACCGGTGCGGCTGGGCAGACGCTGCGCGTGTCGTCCGACGAGGCCGTGGCGATTGCACTCGATCACAACCT
>JBEBGB010000988.1:0-1821 GCA_040081675.1 Vicinamibacterales bacterium | reverse complement strand
GAGCGCGATTGTGGTGTCGGTCCCGCGCACCGGTGCGGCTGGGCAGACGCTGCGCGTGTCGTCCGACGAGGCCGTGGCGATTGCACTCGATCACAACCTTGCGCTGAAGGGCGCGCGCATCGGTCCGGCGCTGGCGGATCTCGATGTGCAGACGACTGGAACGGCCTGGACGCCGGCGCTCTCGACGCGTGTCGGCAAGACCGACGGGCTGACACCCGCCGCAACTCCATTCGACCAGGGAAAGTCGTCACTTCGCACCGGACAACTGACGTCAGACGTGGCCGTGACGCAGCAACTGCCCTGGGGCTCGTCCTATCAAGTCGGCTGGGCCGGTGCGCGGCGCACGAGCAGCAGCGCGTTCGCGCTGTTCCAGCCGCAGCTGTCGTCAGGAATGACGGCGACGTTCATACAGCCGCTTCTCAAGGGTCTCTTCGTCGACCCGAGCAGAACTGCTCGCGCGGTCAGTCTGGGCGCGCGCGACGTCGCGGCTGCCGAACTGCAGACGGCAGTTGCGTCGACCACACGCGATGTGCGGTACGCGTACTGGCGTTGGATTTATTCACGCGAGGTGCTCGCCGTGCAGGGGCAGTCGCTCGGGCTCGCGCAGAAGCTGCTCGACGGCAATCGGGCGCGCATCGCCGCGGGCGCCATGGCGGCCGTTGATGCCATTGAGGCCGAAGCGGAAGTCGCCCGACGGTCCGAGGCGATCATCGTGGCCGAGAAGAACGTCGCCAACGCGGAAGACCTGCTCCGCATGCTCATGCTCGAACCCGAGGATCCGCGAAGCACCGAACCGCTCGAGGCGTCGCCGGAGCCGATGCCACCGGACGCTGGAGCGAGTGACGTGTCCGTGACGCAGGCGATCTCGCGCCGACAGGACCTTCGAGCGATTCGCGCCGGGCTCGGCATCGATGATGTGACCATCCGACAACTGCGCGACGAGAGGCTGCCTGACGTGTCTCTTCGCCTTGGCTACGCGCTGGCCGCGACGGGAGGCACGGAACTGCTTCGCGCATCCGGCGTGACTGGACCTGTGACGGGCACCTTCGATCGCGGGTTCTCGTCTGTGCTCGACGACCTTGGCCGATTCAGGTATCCGACGTGGTCGGTGGAGCTTGCGGTCAGCTATCCGCTGGGAACTGCACGAGCGGACGTGGCCACGGCGCGAGCGGAGTTGCAGCAGAAGCAACGGACGACCGCCCTTGCCGCCGCCGAGCAGCGAGTGGCGACCGAGGTGCGAGCCGTGCACCGCGAGGTTGCGGCAAATCGAAAGCGACTCGATTCGACGGCTGCCGCAGTGGCTCTGTCCGAGCGTCGACTGGACGCGGAGGAGCGGAAATTTGCGGTGGGGCTGTCAACGAGCTTCTTCGTGTTCCAGGCGCAGCGCGATCTCGCGCAAGCGCGCGAGGCCGCTCTTCGAGCGTTGCTCGATTTCCGCCTGTCGTCAGCCGATCTGGAAGCCGTTCAAGTGATCCCACTCGTCCAGGCCACCACGTCGTCTGTGCTTCCCTGACGGCGCGAGGCATTCGGAAGTGCCCGGCAGGGCCGGCGCTCAGAGAAATGCGATCCGACTGGCGAGTGTCTTGTTGCGAGCACAATTAGATGTGTTACCTCCAGTGGTAACATTAATATGGCGTGGGCAAACACCGACGAGGCGGATATGTGTTCATCACCTGGAAAGGCGACCATCCGCCACGCCATGTCCACGTGTATCGGGACGGGCGACTGGTCGTGAAGTGGGATCTCGATAACCGGCTTCCGATGAAGGGAGCCGCATCGCGCCGCGTGTTGGCGTTGATTGCCGAACTCGAGGCGGAGGGC
>JBEBGB010000987.1:0-1822 GCA_040081675.1 Vicinamibacterales bacterium | reverse complement strand
GTTCGCGCCTCCGCGCGCTACGCGCGCTCCGGGGTACACGGCGCCTAAGGCGTGCAGGGCGGTGAGCGAGTTGGCGGAATGGAGCGGTGCATGGCTGAGGGGCGCTCGTGCGTGGCGCCGCGTCGCGAACCTCTGAACGTTATCGGAAATGACCGCGCGCAGTGACTGAAAACCGCCGGAGCGGGTCAGAAAGACTCGACCAACTCCACGGTGATGCCGGCGTGGACCTTGTCTGCTGGTTTGGGACCGACCTGGATCCTGATCTCAAGGTCGAGGGCGTTGAGCAGCCGCTCGAGTCGAGAGAGGCTGAAGCGCGAGAGTTTGCCTCGTACGAGGTCTGAAACATCGGGCTGCTTCATCCCGAGGAGGTCAGCCGCTGCAACTTGGGTGAGTCCACGGCGTGCGATCTCGTGTCGGATCAGACGAGCGAGCTCCGCCTTGGCAAGTCGTTCATCGGCATCTCGGGCATGGAGGTCCGCGAACACGTTGCCGGAGCTGTCGTGAATCTTGAGGTCCTTGGTCATAGTGCCTCCTTTACCGCTCTTCGTAGAACCGCTTGTGGTGTTCCTTCGCTGCCTGGAGCCGTGAACGGATCGTGTCTTTGTCCGGTCGAGGCGTCTCGATCCCGCGCTTCGACTTCTTGGTGAAGACATGCAGGACGTAGACCGCGTGTGATAGCGCGACGGTGTAGGCGGCTCGGTACGTGTTGCCGTCGTAGTCCTCGACGAGCTTCATGACCTCCCGCGGCAATCCCTCACCGAACGGTCGTGCCCCCTCGGGGTGCTCTCCATATTGGGCATCGAGCAGTCCTGCCCCGAAGACGTCTTTGACTTCCTCAGGCAGGCCCCGCAGGTCCTTGATGCTGGAAGCAACGAAGTGGAGGGGTTTGCGGTCCGGTGAGGACATAGCCTAGAATAGCAGTCTTGCTATAGCATGACAAGGGAGTTGGTGTTGGCGCGTTGGATCAACCAGAGCGAGCAGGCCACGCGCGGTCACTCCCGATAACAATGTGGTTCGCGCCTCCGCGCGCCTGCGGCGCGCTCCGGAGTACACGGCGCCTAAACTATGCAGGGTGGTGAACGAGTCGGTTGCGTCGACCGGTGCATGGCCGACAACGTTCGTGCCTGGCGCCGCGTCGCGAACCTCTGAACGTTAAGCGCAATCACATACGCCGCTCGGCTCACGAACTGATCAGTGGCGGTGCGGCGAACTGACCCGGGCTGGCGGTGTGCAGACGTCGTATGTACACTAGGTCATGTCCGAGATCCGGTTCGAGTGGGACGCCCGCAAGGCACGTGCGAATCTCGCCAAGCACGGCGTGTCCTTCGAAGAGGCGTCATCGGCGTTCTACGACGAGTTGGGCCTGTTGCTGGACGACCCTGACGCCACCGTCAAAGAGGACCGCTTCATCCTACTCGGCTTTAGTTCGCGGATGCGCCTACTCGTGGTCGTTCATTGTTTTCGAGAACCCGACGAGACGATTCGGATCATCTCGGCCCGCCAGGCCGCGCAGCACGAGACCGACCTTTACCAGGACCAACTGAGATCATGAGAGCCGAATACGACTTCTCGAAGGCGCGACGGAATCCGTATGCAAAGCGACTAAAGGAACGCGTCACCATTCGCCTAGACGCGCCCACGGTCGGCTACTTCAAGCAGCTCGCCGAAGAGTCCGGAATCCCGTATCAGACGCTCATCAACCTCTACCTCCGCGACTGCGCGGAGTCCAAGCGGCACCTCAGCCTCGCATGGCGCCCGAAGAGTGCGGCGGCGAAGTAGCTCTCGGGGTACTCGACCTGTGCCAGGTGACGAAGTGGGCTCT
>JBEBGB010000986.1:0-1824 GCA_040081675.1 Vicinamibacterales bacterium | reverse complement strand
CACCTACACCGACATGTATTACTTCGAGGAAGAGATCGCGAAGGCGACAAAAGAAGCGGGCCTGCGCGGTGTCCTCGGGCAGACGATCATTCAGTTTCCCGTTGCCGACGCGAAGACGCCAGCCGAGGGGCTCGCTCGAGCAGAGGTCTTCATCAAGGCGTTCAAGGACGACCCGCTGATTGTGCCGGCTGTTGCGCCGCACGCCATGTACACCCTCGACCGCGCGACGCTCGTGGCGGCGGCCGAGCTGGGCCGCAAGTACGACGTGCCGGTGTTGATTCACCTGGCCGAAACGCAGGACGAAGTGAAGACGGCGCGGGCCGATCACCAGAACACCCCGGCCGGGTATCTCGAGTCGATCGGTTTCTGGGGGCCGCGCACCGTGGCCGCGCACGGGGTGTGGGTTACCGACGAGGACATCGCGATTCTGAAACGTCACAACGTCGGCGTGTCGCACAACCCGGAAAGCAACATGAAGCTGGCGAGCGGCACGGCTCCGGTGTTGAAGTACATCGCCGCAGGCGTGAACCTGTCGCTTGGCACCGACGGCGCCGCAAGCAACAACGACCTCGACATGTTCGAGGCCATGCGTCAGGCGTCATTCCTCGCGAAGCTGTCGTCCGGCAATCCCACGGCGGTGCCCGCCCAGGTCGCCCTCGACATGGCCACGATCGGCGGTGCGAAAGCGCTGGGAATGGACAAGATGATCGGCTCGATCGAGCCCGGCAAACGAGCGGATTTGATTACCGTGTCGATGTCAGCCGCGCGCCAGACGCCAATGTATGACGCAGTATCGCACCTCGTCTACGTGACGCGCGGCGACGATGTGCGGAACACGATTGTGAACGGCAGGGTGCTGATGCGCGACCGACGAGTAAGCACGCTCAACGAAGTCGACGTGCTGTCGCAGGCGAAGGCGCTTGCACAGAAGGTGCGGGACGCCGTTCAGTGAAGCGGTCGAGTGGAAAGGTGGCGCTAGGTTTCGATGAGCCCGATATACGGCAGGTTTCGGTACTGCTCGGCGTAATCGAGGCCGTAACCGACGACGAAGTGATCCTCGATCGTGAAGCCGACGTATTCGACCTTCACGTCCACCTTGCGACGCGACGGCTTGCTGAGCAGACACGCGGTGCGAAGCACCCGCGGGTTGCGTGCGCGCAGCACATCTTGCAAGTAGGTGAGCGTGAGGCCCGTGTCCACAATGTCTTCGACGATCAGCACGTCCTTACCGTCGAGGGCGTGGTCGAGGTCTTTCAACAACCGCACCTCGCCCGACGTCGTCGTGCCCTTCGCATAGCTCGACAGCGCCATGAAGTCGATCGACACGCTGCCGTCCATGTGACGGATCAAGTCCGACATGAAGATGAACGCGCCCTTCAGTACTGCGATGATGTGCACGTTCCCGGGATAGTCGGCGCGGATTTGCGTGGCGAGTTCTGCGACGCGAGCCTGGATGGATTCGGCGGTGATGAGGACACTCGAAGGGCGACGGTCGGTCATAGGCGTTGCATGATACCGCGGGATCCATCGTGAAGCGATTCGACATCATCACCGAGGCTGACGCGCGCATCCTGCCAATGGGCGAGACCGTCCAGCTTGCGAAAGGTGGTCACGTCACACCGCTCGCACAGGATACGCTGCGCGAACGACGCATCACGGTCGTCGCCGACGGCACCGCGCCGCCAGATGCGATGGCGCTCGTGCCAAAGGCGGACATCAAGACCATCACCATCGGCAGCGACCACACGGCCATCGCGCTGAGGAAAACGCTCGTGGCTTTCCTGCGCGGACGCGGCATCGCTGTCATCGATGTCGGCACGGAGT
>JBEBGB010000239.1:0-7293 GCA_040081675.1 Vicinamibacterales bacterium | reverse complement strand
GCACAACCGGTGACCCTGAAGTGTCAGGAGGCTACACCTATCGATTGAACTCGCCAAGAGAAGCTTTTTGGCATGGCTCGCGGGCCCGGCGGGCGTGGGGTCAGCCGGGTCGCGTCCGGCCGCCTTTGGAGGCGTGGCAGTTTGGGTATCCTCGTGCTAGCGTTCGCCCTGCGCAGTCAGTTGCGAGGCTCGCCTCGGACCGATGCGCGTGTGAGGCGCATCGCCTCGCGAGCTCCGCTGCGAGTTGCAGGACACCGATGGCTGAGACGAGAGGAATGATGCAGATGCGAACCATGCGCACGGCGCTCGCGCGGGTCCTGACAGGGTGTGTCGTGTTGTTCGCGACCGTGGACGCACAGCAGATACCACCGGCAGTGACCGACACCTTACCCGCAGGGCCGCTTGTGTTCGACAGTTCGACGCGCGGGCCAAGTGGCAGCCCCTTGCCGGGTCCGAAGTTTCGCGTCGTCGCCACGCGCGGCCTGGCGCGCCCGTACGCGCTGACGTTCCTGCCGGATGGCGGCGTGCTGGTCACCGAGCGTGCCGGGCGCTTGCGCCTCGTCAGGAACGGCGTCCTCGACCCCGAGCCGATTGCCGGCATCCCGGCCGTGCTCGACCGCAACCTCAAAGGCCTGAACGACGTCGTGCTGCATCCTCGCTTCAGCGAGAACCGGTGGGTCTATTTCTCGTACTACAAGCCCGAGCCGGGCACGGCTGATGCTGCGCGTGCCGTGCTCGCTCGCGGTCGATACGACGGTGGCCACGCGCTCACTGACGTCAAAGACCTCTTCGCCACAAGCACGGTCGCGAATGGACCCTCAGCTGCCCGTTTCATCTTTGGCGCGGACGGAAAAATCTATCTGGCCGTCGGCATCCCCATTCCAGCCGCTCGCCCGCGTGAGGGTCTGGCCACTGTTGGTGACGCGCAGGATCCGAACAGCCACTGGGGCAAGATTCTCAGGCTGAACGACGATGGAACGGCTGCTGCGGACAATCCGTTTGTTGGTCGCGCTGGCTACAAGCCCGAGGTGTACGCGCTCGGCATTCGCAATTCCATGGGCTTGGCGTTTCATCCCGAAACCGGCGAGCTCTGGGAGACCGAAAACGGCCCGCAGGGCGGCGATGAGATCAACATCATTCGGGCTGGGAAGAACTACGGCTGGCCAACGGTGTCGTTTGGCCGATCCTATGGCGGGGACGTCACGGGCGACTCCGGCCCTGTGATCGACCAACTGTCGACGCCTGGCACCGAGCGGCCGCTGTTGTTCTGGTCTCCGTCCATCGCCTTGTCCGGCATCGTGTTCTACCGGGGCAACCGCTTCCCCGAGTGGCGCGACAGTGTCTTTGCGGGTGCGCTTGTCGGCACGCAGCTCCAACGAATCGTGCTGAACCAGCGCGGGCTCGTCGTCCGACGGTATCCGCTGCTCTTCGAGTTGCACCAGCGCATCATGGACGTCAAGCAAGGGCCAGACGGTCTGCTGTACCTGACAACGGACGAAGCTGCGGGAGCGCTTCTGCGCATCGAGCCGATCGACTCGGGACACTGAAGCGGGCTTCAGTTTCGTGTAGCGTCGTCCTTGGTGCTTCGTTCTTCGTGCCTGGTCCGTCCTTCCGGGTGAGTGAGGCGCCGAACTGCCGCAGCGCAGCGCGAATTGAAGCGGTGTGTCGGTGGAGGGAGTCGTGATCTCCACGCGCATCTCAGGCGGCGGAAGCGGCGACGTCTCGCGCAGATGACGCAGCGCCGGCACCGCCAGTGCCGCGATCAGCGCCGCCGCGACGGCGAGGGCGGCCATCCACGGCAGCCGACCGCGCGACGATGCGGTCGTCGTCTGGGTCGATTGTGACGCGGCCGTCTCGAATGCGCCTTCGAGCGCCAGGCGCACGCTCTGCATGTCGCCGAGGCGCTGCTTCGCATCTCGCTGCAGACAGGACCGCAGCACCTGGCGGATCCGCGCCGGCACGTCCGCCGGCAGTTGCACCCACGCCGGGTCCGTCTTCAACACGTTCGCGAGCGTGTCGGACACATCCTCTCCGGCGAAGGCCCGCTGCCCGGTGAGCATCTCAAACAACACAGCGCCGAACGCCCAGATGTCCGCGCGCCGATCGACCGCCCGCCCCTCCGCTTGCTCCGGCGCCATGTACGCCGCCGTCCCAAGAATCACGCCCACACCGGTCATCTGCGCGGGCGAGGTGATCGTTGGTGACATCGACAAGCCCGCCTTGCCTGCCGTGCCAGCTCCGCCTGCTTGCCCCGCCGAAGCGGCATCGCCGCGAAGGAGGGCCCCTGTCTCGAGCGCCTTCGCCAACCCGAAATCGAGCACTTTCACCGTGCCGTCACTGCGCACCTTGATGTTCGCCGGCTTGAGATCGCGATGAATGATGCCTTGCTCGTGCGCCGCTTCGAGCGCCTCGGCGATCTGCGTCGCGATGGGGAGTGCTTCATCGCGCGGGATCGCGCCCTTCGCGATCCGCTGCGACAAGTCGTCGCCCTCGACCAGTTCCATGACGAGTGCGGTCACGTCAGCGCTCTTCTCGAGTCCGTAGATCTGCGCGATGTGCGGATGATTCAGCGCTGCGAGCACTTCCGCTTCGCGCTGAAAGCGCGCGAGCCGTTCCGCATCGGTCGCCAGCGCCGCCGGTAGCACTTTGATGGCGACCTGTCGCTTCAGGTTCGTGTCCGTCGCGCGGTAGACGGTGCCCATTCCGCCTTCGCCCAATTTGGCCACGATCTGATAGGGACCGAGCGTCTTCCCGATCACAGTCGTGGCCTCTGGTGTGCTTCGGCGAGACCTCGCCGTAGCTCCCGCGCCAGACATATCAAGGGAGCGGAGGCGGGGCCCCCTTCGCCGAGGAGAGCGGTCACCTCATAGGGGCCGAGACGGGAGCCGGGAGTGAGAGCCACGAGTGACGGGATTATACGGGCGGGACGAACGTGCCAACGGGATTCGTCATCGAACACGCGATCTGTTCATGTTGCGAATCTGCGCGGCCGGTCGAGTTCGGGAGTCAGCCCAGGCTGGGTGGTTTGCTCGCAGGGCCGGTGGGCTCTACCGCAAAACCCCGACGGATCCGGTTACTCGCTGAGGCCGCGCGCCTACTTGGCGCTAATGCGTGCACGTGCTACAACCGATCATCGAAGGGAGACAAGGCCATGCCCGCTCTCGACTGGTCGCAATGTCCAGCAGTTGAAAGTACTCCAGGTAAGCGCAGCGGCGCGTGGGTGTTCAAGGGCACCAGGACGCCAATCTCCACCGTGTTCGACAACCTCCAGGACATGAGCGTGGACGAATTGGTGGAAGAGTTCGGTGTCACGCGTGAACAGGTTCAGGCGGTGCTGGAGTTTGCGGCGCACAGCGCCGAGGCGCCAGCGCGGTAGTCGAGATGCTCGTACTCTTCGACAACGGCACACCGAGGACTCTGGCCCGCTCCTTGATTAGTCGCCACACTGTGACGGAGGCACGCGCACGTGGTTGGGACAGGCTCGAGAACGGTGCCCTGCTGACTGCCGCTGAGTCCGCTGGGTTCGACGTGCTGGTGACGACCGACAAGAACATCAGATACCAGCAAAACTTGACCGGCCGAGAGATCGCGATCGTCGTCCTTGGAAAGGGTCGGTGGCGCGTCATCAAGCCGTATGTGGAGCGCGTCGTCGCCGCGGTCGACAACGCGACGCCGGGCAGCTTCGCAGAAATCGACATGCCGGACCCGGGCGATATAGCAGACGAGTCCTCCGAGAGAGGCGGCAAATCTGGTTCGTAGGGCGCGTGGAGCGACATGCGTTCGTGCGTCATGCGCCATCGTTGCGCTCGGAGGCGTCCATCGACATGCGATCACCGGATCGAAATGTGGATGCCGTTCAAAAGGTGTCAAGCGGAAACGGACGAACGGCGACGATTGCTCGTCACACCGCGGTCAGGTCGCGAGCGCGACTCCTTCACCTCGGGTTTGCAGTTCTCGATGGGCGTGATCGGCACGAGTGTCACGACACGGGAAGGCGATACACACGTGACGCAGTGTCGTGAAACATCGCGCTGCGTTCACTTGCCGAGAAATCCTTCGTCAGCTTCTTGAACTGATTCCATAGGACCGTGTACGAACACGAGAGTCTGTCGACCGGGAAGTTGCTCTCGAACATGCAGCGCGCCGGCGTGAAGCGATCGATCAGGTACAGATACCAATCCCGGTTTGCGGCAAGGAGCTCGTCGGAGGTGGGCGGTTGTTTCCGCTCGTGCCAGCCGTAACCGTTCATCACCATCTGGATGCCGCCCACCTTGGCCACCACGTTCGGGCACCGCGCCAGTTCCGCGACAGCAGGCTTCCACGTCGCGAAGACCTGATCGCGACGCCCGGCGAACTGTCCTACTCCGATCGGCCCGCCGAGATGATTGAAGATGATGGTCGTGTCCGGGAACGCCTTCGCCAGGTCAGTCAGCTCCGCGATTTGGGTGTGGTACACCCAGCCCTCGAACGACAGCCCGTAGGTGCGCAGGTGCGCGTAGCCGCGCCGAAAGGCGGGATCGAGGAGCAGGTGCGGCACCACGGCTGGTCGTCGGGAGTCGCGCACGGCCACTGAACCTTGCGGCATCACCCCTGGCTCCGCCCACGCGCCACCGTAACGGATGCCTCGGAAGCGCTGCGGGCTTGCCGCGATCTGGGCCTCGAGCACCGGCGCAATGCGGTCACCCAGCCGCAGGTCTGCCGCACCGACGATGCCGGCGGCGGCACGCAGGTCGCCGTATCGCCCGCTGGCGCACTCTGCCGCGATGCCCTGGACGAACTCCGTTTCACCGACAACTCTGAACTCGTCGGGACCGTCGGCACGGTACATCGACCCGCACTCGATGAACACCGTTTGACGCACGTTGTGCCCTACGGCATCAGCGACGAGTTGGGCGAGCAGGTACCGCTCAGGCGTGCGGTCGGTGCCATCCCAGAAATGCTGATGCGTGTCGATGATCGGCAGCTGTGGCTCGAGCGCCGTTTCCCGAGTCAGCGCCAGCCAGTTCTGATTGGCCAGCGTCGGTGAGTCCTGCGCGCCGGCGCTCGCTGGCGCCGCAGCCTGGGCCGTCGCTACAAGAGCGACAGCGCTTCTCAAAAAGCCGCGGCGTCCGACCGAGAGTTTCTTCGTCGTCATCCCCGGAGTCCTCCTCTGGAGACCGCCCACCGAACGCATTCTCCTACACGCGGTTGGGACAGGCTCGAGGGCCGCTGGCACGTTCAAGCCCATGTCGCTCGGTCACACGCCCGGGCAACTCTGCCCCGACGCGTTGCCAGCGATCGCGAGTGCGGACAGCAGCAACGCCACACGAAGCTGAAACATGCCGTCCCAATCCTTCGTGCGAAGTTCTTGAAGCTGGCTGCAAAGTGACCAAAAGCTCTACCACAGTGGACACAGAGCGGAACCGAGAACACGGAGAATCCGAGCCAAATGAACCGTGTCTTCCGTTCGTCTCCGTGACCTCCGTGGTAGCGCTTTAGTTTTGAAATGCACTCTTATTTCTTCGAGGCTTCCTTTTCCGCAAAGCGTGCACCGCGAAGGACGCCCACCATGCCGTAGTTCGCCTCGTGGCAGGCGTACTCGAACAGCAGTTCGTCGATGGCTCGCAGCGGCATCACCGCGGTCCATGGCCGGGTGTACGCGTCTGGGTCCGTGACGGTGAACTCGTAGTTGATCGTGTTCGGGGCAACCCGCGTGAAGCGTTCCACCACGCGTGTTCGAGCGGTCGAGCCCGGAAGGCTGGTCTCCCGTCGGAAGTTGACGGTCTCCACGACGAGCGTGTCGCCCTCCCAGCGGCCGCGCGAGTCGCCGCTCCATTCCGGGAACGCACCGTGAGGGCGCCCGTCGGTCGGGATGATCCGCGCGTTGTGGACCATCTCGTTGACGATCACGACATAGCCCGGCGTCTGCACGATCTGCAGGTTGTTGTTGTAGGTGCCCGAGATCATCGGCGGCCCGGCGTTGAAGCCAAGAAGGCAGCGGTCCACCAGGCTGAGGTCCTCATACGAGTCGAAGATCAAGGCGGCTGTCTTCGCTGCGCGCTCCGCGCTGCGCGCGCGCGCTGCCGCCGTATACGGAATCCGCCCATCCGGCGGATCGCTGATGAGCGACGTGCGACGGTCTGCCGTGAGCTGGTCGCCGCGCTCGTACCAGAAATCGTTATAGGAGAGCACGCCGCCCTGCGAACGCGGCGGATACCCGACGCTTGGAGCGCCCTTCTCCGGGTCGAACAGGTCGCGATTGAGGCGGAGGTTCTCGCTGACCTCGAACGCGGCGGCTTCCTCAGGCGTCATGACATCCTTGCCCTTGAGCGCCTCGGGCCGTTGAAGCGGCGTGATCGTGGCGAACGTGAACGTGCCCTGAAGATCGGGCTTGCCGTCCGGCGTCCGCGGCGGCGTCCCCTTGGCTGACTGGCCTGCCACGGGCGCCGCTATCGCGAGGGCACTGAGCAGAACGACGAGACACGGAGCACGCATCGTGATCCTCCATAACCATGCCGGTGTGGCGTCACGGTAGTCCTAGTCCGGTCCCCCTGACAAGCCGCATTATTCCGACCGCGATTGACTGAAGGAGTCACGCCGCTCCCGGAATGCGACGCCGGCCAAGCAGTAGATCCGTCTGGATGCGTGCGTCCGCCACGACGCAAGCCCGTGGCGGCCTCGTGGCAAATGACCCAGTGGACTTCGCCCGGGAATTGGCCGCGGCTCGGCTAGACGGAAAGGCGCGCACAAGGACGCAACCCTGATCCGCGTGATATGGTGCTCGGGTTTCTGGTTCGAAGGTCGGATGCACGCTCCATCACCCCGACACAAGGAAGAGGCTGCAATGAGTCCAGAGCCAGCACCCCCCAGCGGGCGGTCGAGCGCGATCAAGAGGATCCTTCTTTGGTTCGCAGCAGCGGTTGTTGTCGCTGCCGTCGTCGGCGGCGGCTACTGGGCCGTGAGCTGTCCCTGTGGGGGCGTTCCCGGCTTTGTATTACGCGGTGAGGAGCATCGCGAACCGGTCCAGGACTGGCGCTTCGCCAACGACGTGTCGCTGTGCCAGATTCAGATCAACGCCGGGTGGCTGCCGCACTCTGTGAACTTGAACTGCATGGCTACGCCGACCGGCGACCTCTTTCTCAGTTGCTCGGCTGGAACACGGAAGTACTGGTGCCAGCATGTGGGGGCCGACCATCCGGGCCGCCTGCGCCTGAACGGCACCGTGTATCCCGTCGTACTGAACCGAGTCACGGACCCCGCCACGCTCGACGGCGCGTGGGCCGCGAGAGTCAAGAAGCTCCAGAACCCGGAGGT
>JBEBGB010000238.1:0-7297 GCA_040081675.1 Vicinamibacterales bacterium | reverse complement strand
CGAACTGCCGCAGCCCACCGCCCCATTCCCGATGACCGACCGACTGACCATCATGATCGCCGCGCGCAATGCGGCCGCGACGATCGAGCGAGCCGTGCGCTCGTGCGCCGGCGAGAGCCGCGTGCCTCTTCTCCTTATCGACGATCACAGCACGGACGACACCGTTGCTCGTGCGCGGATGGCGTCCGTTGGCAACCTTCGCGTCGTCCCGGCGCCTGATCCTGGAGGTGTGCCTATTGCGCGCCAAGCAGGCCTCAACGCCGTGGAGACAGAGTTCGCCACGTGGCTCGACGCGGATGACGAGTGGGTGCCGGGAAGAATGCCGGGCATGATTGCCGCACTCGAAGACGGGTGCGATGTCGTCGTCGACAGCTTCGACCTCCACGACGGGGCAACCGGCGCCTGGCTTCGTCGACTTGCCGCTCCCCCGTTTCTGCAGGTGCCGAACGGTTGTCTCAGGCTCTTCGAGCGCAATTTCCTGCCTGGCGATTCGCCCGTCGGCTTCCGTGTCGCTGCGTTCCGCGAAGCCGGTGGCTACGACGCGGCAGTCTATGGACCGGAGAGCTACGACCTGCTGTTGCGCACGATTGCTCGCGGCGCTCGTTTCGCGTGGCACGAGACCGTCGGGTACCGCATCTACGCGTATCCGGGGAGTGTGTCCCGCAACATGACGCGCCAGCGGGCCGCTCTGGCCGCTGCCCTGCGCAAGCACTCGTACGACACCGTGCGCGCGCTCTACGCTCGCGCGGGATACGCCAGTCGTATTGCAGCCTGGGCGCTCGTCTCGATGGCCCTCTTTCGTGAAGAGCCGGACGCCGCGCTGCGGTTTCTGGAAGAGGCGTCTCCCACCGACACGGATCCAAACGAAGTGCTCGAACTCGAGGGCCCATGGCCCTTTCGAGAGGACTGGCGACGATGGTTCACTCGCGGGGTGGCGCTGCTGTTGCTTGGTGACCGCGACACAGAGGCACTCGACGCGTGTCGTCGGGCAGAGGCGATCGAGCCGACGGCCGAAGGCGCGAACAACTTGGGCGTTGCGCTGGCACGGACTGGACGTGTCGACGAGGCGCGCGAGGCGTGGGCGATTGCCGACACGCGCTTCCCGGGCTACTCCGACCCGAAACAGAACAACGCGGCAGACCGACCGTTGGCCATCACGACGCATCCGCTGCGACGGCATTCGAGCCGTACCGACTATGCGCAGTCCTGAGACTACGGCGCCAGAGATGTCGTTCCTCAGCATGACTCTTCGTGCGTGCTGCTACTGGACCTCGAGCACGAGCTGCCCGAACAGGAAGAAGCAACCGTCCTCGGTGGGAAACGGTGCTTCGCTGACCCGGTGCACGACTGCGACGTCTCCCCCAGGATGCACCGTGACGTAGCCCATCTCCTTCATCGGCTGCGACGCCATCCAGACGGCGTTCGCGGCCCCGCGGTTCACGCGATAGCCAGCCGGCAGGCGCAGAAACAGTTCGCGCGTCGGCGGTCCAAGAATGCTGCTGTAGTTGATCTTGAACGACAGCGTCATGGTCTTTCCGTCGACGCGGTACGCGTAGGTGGCGACGTCACTCTCGCGCACCGCCCACTTCGTCTCGCTCTGCGCGTAGAAGTTGGACGCGTCAAACGGCACGTCGATCCAGTCTGATTGCGTGGCCTGCATGTCAGCATCCCTCTCGAGCGCGCGCAGACGGCGCGCGGAATATTGGATGACGCGCCCGAGTGCCGCTCGGTCAAGTCGTGGAACCCGTGCGTCCCAGCCCACCCAGGGCTCTGGGTCCGCAGCAAGAAGGGACTGAGCTGCGTCAGACACTCGGGCCGCCTGCCCGAGCCACCGCGGCGACGCGACCGCCTGGAGTGTCACCTCGGGATCGACTGTCAACGGTTGCGATCGCAGCAACCACGACGTGAGGTCGCATTGCTCGATGCCGTCTCCGTGGAGGATGCCGGCGCGTGTGACGTTGGCAAACTCGCAGTTCGGTGGCGTTTCGCGGAGCCCACGCCGCGCAGCCTGATCGGCCCGCTGCCACTCGCGTCCGTCCGGCTCGTGAGACGAGGCCGCAGAACTCGCGACGAACGACCGCGCCCAGTTG
Organism: Vicinamibacterales bacterium; assembly: GCA_040081675.1. GTDB lineage: Bacteria > Acidobacteriota > Vicinamibacteria > Vicinamibacterales > CAVVIG01 > CAVVIG01. Next base: position 5,207 of record JBEBGB010000238.1, on the reverse strand, counting down.
CGAAAGGCGATCATGTGGCCCGCGGTTCGGGTCGGTTGCCCGTTCACGTCGGGCTCTTCGATCGTGTGCCCTTGCAGTCGTGCCTTCCAGACGTCCTCGATAGTGTGAAGGCCATCCCGCTGGCGCTGCGCCTCCCAATCCTCCTCGAAGGCTGTGCCGCGACAGTACGGTTGCCCGTTCGTGAACGCCAGATCGATCCCAGCGAACGCAACGCGGGAAGGCCCCATGCGCATGATCACATCGCACGCCGTGGTGAGCACAGACCCCCAGGCTCGCACCACTGTTGGCGCTACGTCGAGGGTTTCGAGCCAGGGCCAGGGGTCTGTCCGATTGACGCGGCATGCGAACGTCCGTCCGTGAAAGCCGGTCATGGCAGACGGATCGAGGCTCGTCTCCGCCACCAGCCACGGCCGCCGGCGCGTTCGCAGATTCAGCAGATGGCGTCCGTTCATCGGTGTGGGATCGATCGACACGACGAGGTCAGGCACGATCCCCGCGGAAAGCAGCGGTCGAACCGAGGTGTCCAACGCGACGTACCAGGCCCGGTCTCGACCCGCGCGCAGTTCGGGCAGCAACCGGTCGAGGGACGGTCCTGCGCCGCACAGTACGAGCGGGTCACCCCCCGCGACGCCGTCGAGAGCCGAGACATCGGCCGAACGCGCGATGGCGGGCAGGTTGCGCAGCGTGTGTTCGAGGTACATCGGCGCGAGGCGCTGCCGTGCCTCTTCGTTCGCACGACGCTCGAACATGAACTGGTTCACCGCGCGACGTGCGCGCTCTACCGCAGGGGCCCAGTGGTGCGCGATCATCGGCGGCACGATCACCAGCGCGTCGTCGACGATGGCCGACGCCGGCCAGCCGGCCGTTGGCAGCTCGAACGCGGGATCGACGCCAATCGCGAGTTGGCCCGAGCTAAGCAGTGGCGTCAGGTCGCAACGCGACTGCCACAGCCGCAACAAGTCCGGGAGGACCTCGAGCGCCACAACGCGCACATCTGCGCGGCGCCGCAGCAGTTCGTCGACTACGTATCCGAGGCCGACACCGATCAGCGCCACCACCGGCGGGACGTGACGCTCACCCAGTGCGCGATCGACGAGCGCCCTCGCCTCCGCCTCCGGGTCATGCAGGCTCTGCAGCCGAATCCAGTTGCCCGAAGGAGGCCGAACGCTGACGTCAAGGCGGCCACTCGGCAACGTCGTTGCGCGGACTGTGGCCGAGTCAACGCATGATGCGGCGCTGCCCGATGCTGGCGCCGTCGCTGTGGATGCGGCGTTCACGCTCTTACTCGGGAACGAGAACCGACCAGGCGGGTGCCGCCAGATCGTGGAGCGGCACGAGTGTCATCCGCGCCTCGAGCGGCTTGAGCTGCTCGTAGATCGCGGGGCCAGAGTATGCCGCGGCGATGATCAACAGGTCGGGAGCGATCGCCGGCAGGTCAAATGCACCGTGCACGGGAATGCTGGCCACTCGGCGGCCAGCCATGGCGCGATCGAAGAGCGCGACCAGGTCGACATCCGCATGACGCCGCACTTCGCTGAAGACCGTTTCGGCCATGTCGCCCCGTGCACCGTAGATGGCGACGCGTTGCTTCAACGCAGCGGCCTGTCGAAGGACGCGCCGAAGCGGCTCCATGTAGACAGGCACGGGTCTGCCCTCGTCATCACTCGAGGCAACCGCCGGCAGGTCGAGCGTCACTTCCGAGAACACGAGGCCTGTCTCGAGCGGCTGAAGGGCGTCCACCGCCGCTGGGTCTCCTGTCAGGAACGCGTCGAGCAGCGACAGCAACGCCTCCGGCCTGGCGACGTAATTGATCAGGAACCTGGCACGCTCGTCGTCTGACACAGACGGAAGCTTCTCGAGCAGCGTCGGTCGCTGCCACGCCGGTAGATTGGCGAGCGTCGTGGCCTCGGCGATGAACCCGCCGGTGAGCTCCGACCTCTGTGGCTGAAGCGGATTGCGAGCCCGAACGGACGACTGGTAGAACGTGCGACCAGCGAACACGACTGCCGGTGCCCGCCACCAATCCCGGAGACCTGCATACTGTGTGGTCGCCGCGACGCTGTCGCAGGCGAGCACGTGAACGGCGTCGATGTGGCTGAGATCGATCGAACCGGACACCACCCGGTTGCGCAGATCCGAGAGTTCGCTGGACGACTGGACGCGGAGCGTCATGACGCGCGGAGCGGGCCGCTCGACTAACGGCCGCGCCGGTGCGAGACACTTCGACGCCTGTGTGAACAGATCGTGGACGCGATGGTCCAGGGTGTGCTCGCGATGCGCGCGCGCGTACCCACTTGCCGCAACGCGGCGGCGGTCCGCATCGTGCGACAGGTAGTGCTCCACCTGATCGCACATCTCCGCATCGTCTCGATAGAACGCAATGTCGACGCCAGGCTGGAAGAGCTCGGCCAACTCCGGGTTCTCGTTCGTCAGCTGGAACGCCCCGCAACCGGGCACCTCGAAGTGACGCAGCTTGGTCTGCGGGACCGGGCTTTCCGGGTCGGCAGTCCATCCTGGATTCAGCACAATGCGCGACTCGTGATACGTGCGAATCATGTCGGCGTGTGACAGCAGTCCGCCCGAATAACGAGACAGCCTCGGGTGGCGATCCCAGCCATGCCCGAACAGCGCAAAGCGCCACCCGCGGCTCTCGCAGAGCGACGCCACAGACTGCAGCGCCTCATCGCGACGCTGGCCATCTTCGCGAAACAGCGTCGTGTCGCTTTCGTGAACTTTGTACTTGCCGATGAACACCACGTCGTGCCGGGCCTCGACCTGCGCCGACGGCCGATCGAAGAATCGCGGATTGAATCCCCACGGTACGTAGATGGCCTTCGTCGGGCGCTGCTCATCGATCCGACGCTGCACGCCACGCCGCGCGTGGGAGGCCACGAGGTCGTAGCGCGGATCGAACGGCGCGTTACGGCGGTACCACACCTCTGGCTCGTCGTCGGGGTGATAGGCGATCGTTCGAACACCAGCGCTCCGCACGTGCGCGAAGAACTCGTCCGGGAAGTCCGAGAAGATGTAGTCGTGATAGAGGAATAGATAGTCGTACGTACCGGTGGCCAGCAGCCGGTACACCGCCTTCATGTGAGCTTCCGGCTGTCCGCATGCCAGCCACGCCGAGACGTTCACCTGCGTCACGTCGTCTTTCAACACGTGACGCAGGGCGTCGCCCCAGTTGTCGCGGATATACGGCACGTCGAACGCGCCGAGCGCCAGCACTCGCATTTGGCGTTCCGGCTGATCAGGCCACTGCGTATGCAGGTGTGCGCGAACCCTGCCCCACGCCAACCGCGAGGACATCGCCGCGCACCGTCACACCCACGATGGGGCCCTCGGTGGCAGCGGCCGCAACACCGTGCACCTGTTCGTAGTTCGCACCTGTGGCATTGTGATAAGGCACCACAACCGCCGCGAACTCGCATTCGTTCACCAGCCGTCCCAGACGCTCCGCCATCACTGTGCTGTCGAAGTTGTACGACTCCGAGAAGGTGTGAATCTGGTTGGCCTCGAAGACCGACTGGAACGACGGCTCGAAGCGCGTGTGCGTCAGCACATGTGGCTCGAAGCCCAGCGAGGCCAGCGACTGCATGACCACGCGCGTCAGGCCAGGCCGGGCCGACTGCGTGACGAGCACGCGCATCGGCGTACCGGACTGCGCCGGCAACGCTGCGCGCAGGCTCGCCTCGAACTCTGGCGTCCGCAAACGACGCAGGGCCTGTTCTTCCCAGAAGCGGGAGTACGCCTGCTTGACAGCGTCCTCGAGTTGCTCGGCGGTGAAGTTCGCCGTGCGCGCGACCGCGCGATGCGAGCCGAGATACTCTTCCCAGTTCTCGTTCAGCAGCCAGCCGTTCTTCTTGTACAGCCGGTACATCTCCGTGCCCGGGTACGGCGTCGTGATGGAGAACTGCACCGTGTCCACCGGCAGGCGGCACGCCAGCTGGATGGTGCGTTCGATGGTATCGGGCGTGTCGCTTGGCAGGCCGAAGGTGAACGTCAGGTGCACCTTGATGCCGTGCTTCTTGGTGAGCTCGATACCCTCGATGACCTCGTCGATCGAGATGTTCTTCTTGATCTCGTTGAGCAGATTCTGGTCCGCCGTCTCGACGCCGTACTTGATGCTGAAGAGGCCGGCATCCTTCAGCGCGATGATCATCTCTTCGTCCATCAGATCGGCACGACCCATGGTGCCCCACGGAATCGTGTGCAACCCGGCTTCCTTGATCGCCTTCGCCAGATCGAGGATGTACTGCTTCCGGATATTCACCGTGTCATCGTCGATGTAGAAGCTCTTGTACGGCACCTTCTCGAGGTTCGACTTGATCTCGGCAACCACGTCCTGCACGGTGCGCACGCGATACTTCGGGCCCCGGTACATCATCTGCGGCCAACCACAGAAGATGCAGCCATACGGGCAGCCGCGCGTGGCCATCAGCTGCAACTGCGGCCGTTCCAACCCGCAGACACCGTCGTAGTAGTTCTCCATGGGAAGACCGTCGCGCAAAGCCCACGGCAGTGTTTCCATCGGCACGAGCTTCTTGAAGTCGTTTCGCACGATGGAGCTTGGCGGCGCGACCACTTCCTCTTTGCGCACAATCTTGAGCAGCTTGCCCGCTGCAGCGTCTGTCGATGCCGGCGTCGTGCTGCAACCACCACCCGCATGCGCATGATCGTGTGTCTCCGGCTCGGCCGCCACGGGCGCGAGTGCCGCCTTCACGACGCCGCCACCTGCGCGGTAGACGAGGCCCTCGATGCCCTCGAACATGTGTTCGCCACGGGCCAGCCGATCGATCACGGTCACAGTCGCGAACTCGTACTCACCGTACACGGTGAAGTCGACCTGCGGATACTTCTCGAGGAACGAGGCTTCCTCCAGCTCGAAGTGCATGCCGCTGAACATGACGACGACGCCAGGCACGCGGCGACGGATCTCATTCACCACGCCAATGTCGTGCTTCAGCGTTGGCGTCGAGGTTTCGATGACCACCACTTCCGGAGCGCTCTGCTCGACGTGGGCGTAGTAGTTCTCGTAGGTCTCGCCCGAGGCCACAGAGTCGCGAATCTCGGCATCGTGCCCGTGCTGCTTCGCGAGCCCGGCCGCAGTGGCCAGGAACACCGGGAACGGAATGTAGCCGCCCACCAACTCGGGAATGCGGCCATCGACGATCCCCGCGGACCGGTACTCGAACTGGTGAGGCCAG